>DASVOY010000745.1:0-2624 GCA_036383115.1 Allostellaceae bacterium | reverse complement strand
CTGGGCGCGGACCGACTCGACCAGCGCCGCCAGGGCATCCTCGTCGAAATGCCGCCGCGGCTGGAAGCGGCCGGGATGCAGCCGCTCGATCGGCACCAGCCGGGTGCCGCTGCGCGGCCCCTCCCCCGCCGGGGCCTGCTGATTCTCTTCTTCGCCGAACAGAGCCGAGAGCCCGCGGCCGAGACCGCGCCGGCGCGCGTCCTCGCTCATGCGGCGTCGAGCCGGAGCCGCTCGCGGCGCAACACCTCGCCGGCGAGATGCACATAGGCCTGCGCGCCGGGACAGCGGAAGTCGTAGAGCAGCACCGGCTTGCCATGCGACGGCGCCTCGGAGATGCGCACGTTGCGCGGAATCACCGTCTCGTAGACCTTGTCGCCGAAATGGTCGCGTACATCGGCCGCGACGAGGTCGCTCAAGTTATTGCGTTTATCGAACATGGTCAACACAACCCCTTGTATCTCGAGCGCTGGGTTGAGGTGGCGCTTGACGCGGTCGATGGTGCGCACCAGGTGGCTCAGCCCTTCGAGCGCATAGAACTCGCATTGCAGCGGCACCAGCACCGCCTGCGCAGCGACCAGGGCGTTGAGTGTCAGCAGCCCGAGCGAAGGCGGGCAGTCGATCAATACGTAATCGAAAGGAAGCGGCTGGCCGCTGAGCGCGTTGCGCAGTCGGTACTCCCGCTGCTCGGTGGCAACAAGCTCTATCTCGGCACCGGAGAGGTCGACCGAGGCGGGTACAACTGACAGGTGTGGAATCGTCGTGGTCACCGTCGCGGCCGCCAGCGGCTTGGCGCCGAGCAGCACCTCATAGCTGGTGACACCGCGCGCCTGGCGCGGAATGCCGAGGCCAGTGCTGGCATTGCCCTGCGGATCGAGATCCAGGAGCAGCACTTTCTTGTCGGCAGCGGCCAGGGCGGTGGCAAGGTTGACGGCCGTCGTGGTCTTGCCAACGCCACCTTTCTGGTTCGCAATCGCAATGATCCGCGGTGCGGCTGCGGGCTTAATCGCAGTCGTCTCGGACAGTACCGGCGCTAGGGTCACGGCTGATGTTCTCCAGTCGCAGGATGCAGCCTGAAGGGTCGGACAGGCTGGGCGAGCGGCGCAGGCGCATATTCCATGCTTTGTCAATCCCGGTCAATTCTTCCTCGACATTTCGCCCTTTGAGAAAGAGGCAAAGGGTCCGAGGACCCAGAAAAGGTTGAGAAATCTGCAGCAGCTCGCCGACCGGAGCGAGGGCCCGGGCGGTCACGACGTCGGCAACGAAAGGTTTAATGCGGTCGATTCGGGTCGCATGTACGGTAGCAGCCGCTCCAGTGACACGAATGGCTTCGCGCAGGAACACCGCTTTGCGCGCGTCCGACTCGATCAGATGCACCTCGGGAACGCCGAGAATCGACAGGATCAGGCCGGGAAGGCCGGCCCCGCTGCCGAGATCGACAAGGACTCGTGCCTCACGAGGGACCAACGGATGGAGTTGGGCCGAGTCGAGGATGTGTCGGCGCCACACATCGCCCATAGTGTCGCGCCCAACCAGGTTGATGCGCCGATTCCAGGCTGTCAGCAGCTCGACATAAGCCGTTAGCCGATCCAATGTTTCACGTGAAACATTCGTTACCCTCGCAAAGCCGCCCGGGCCGAGCGGCAGGCGAGGCGGGCGCCGGGTCACGCCTCCACGGCGACGCGCTCTCGCCGCACATGGCGCAGCAGGGCGACGAGCGCAGCCGGGGTGACGCCGGAAACACGCGCGGCCGCCCCCAACGTCTCCGGCTGCGCCACCTGAAGCTTCGTGCGCACTTCATGCGATAGGCAGCCGATTGCTGCATAATCGAGGTTGGACGGTAGGCGTAGGGCCTCATCGCGGCGGAAGGCGCGGATATCCGCCTGTTGGCGCTCGATGTAGCCGGCATAACGGGCATCGATCTCCAGCTGCTCCACCACATCTGGAGGAATCGACGACAGTTCGGGCCAGATCTGGCAAAGGCGGCGCATATCCAGGCCAGGATAGCCGAGCAGCTCTGCAGCAGTGCGCGGGACGCCATCGGCATTGACCGCCAACCCCTGCGCCCGCAAGGCCGAGGGCGACAGAGCGAGGCTATGAATGAGCGCCCGCCCCTGCCCCAGCAAGCATCGTTTCGCAGCGAAAACGGTTGCGCGCGCCGCGCCAACGCAGCCGATGCGCAGACCCAGCGGGGTCAGACGCTGGTCGGCATTGTCGGCGCGCAAGACCAGGCGGTATTCGGCGCGCGAGGTGAACATGCGATAGGGCTCGTTGGTCCCGCGGGTCACGAGATCGTCGATCAGCACGCCGACATAGGAGCTGGCGCGGTCGAGGACGAGCTCCTCCTCCCCACCTGCGGCCGACAGCGCCGCGTTGAGGCCAGCCACCAGCCCCTGGGCCGCCGCCTCCTCATAGCCGGTCGTGCCGTTGATCTGGCCGGCGAGAAAGAGGCCGGGGATGCGTCGCGTCTCGAGGGTGGAACGGAGTTCGCGCGGGTCGATGAAGTCGTATTCGATCGCGTAACCCGGACGCAGCATCCGCGCCCGCTCAAGCCCAGGGATGGTCGCCAGCAGCGCCAGCTGCGCCTCGCGCGGCAGCGAGGTCGAGATGCCGTTGGGGTAGATGGT
>DASVOY010000744.1:0-4740 GCA_036383115.1 Allostellaceae bacterium | reverse complement strand
CGCCATGTCACCATCCCTCTGCCTGTCTGCTCTTGCTACGGTCAACAGACCTTCGCCGGGTGGTCTCCTGTAATTCTTCGAAACACTTGTGTAGCCAAGCGTAAACGAGCTTCCGAATATTGTCCGAAAAGCGAGTACATTTGCGGACCGCCGCACATTTTGTTGCGTGCCGTTACTGTCTGTTGTCGATCCAACCAGGCGGCACCGCACATTCGCCACGCGAATAGCCGTCGCCGAAAGCAACCGCTGCGGCAGTGGCCTTCGCTTGCCAACAAGCAGGGCGCGTGCCACGGTCGCATGCGTCCTGATGATGCGGGAGGACGCCATGATCGATGCGAGCGCGCCGGACTTCATCCTGGGCGTCGTCGGCGCCGGCGCGATGGGCTCGGGCATCGCGCAAGTGGCGCTCACCGGCGGCATGGCCGTGATTCTCACCGACGCGAACGAGGCGCAGCTCGACAAGGCCAAGGCCGCGCTCTTCGCCCGGCTCGATCGTCTCGCCGAGAAGCGCGAGCTCACGGCCGACGCGGCGGCGGCGGCGAAAGCGCGGCTGCGTCTCGCCCGGGACGTGGCCGACCTCGCGCCGTGCCGCGTCGTCATCGAGGCGATCGTCGAGGACCTTGACGCCAAGCGCAAGCTCTTCCGGGCGCTCGAGGAGGTGGTTGGCGAGAATGCCATCCTCGCGTCCAACACCTCCTCGATCCCGATCGCCGCGATCGCCGCCGCGTGCGGGCACCGCCGCCGCGTCGCCGGCATGCATTTCTTCAATCCGGTGCCGCTGATGCGGCTGGTCGAGATCATCGCCTCGGCCGACACCGACCCGGCCGTCGCCGACGCGCTCGCGGCGCACGGCACGCGCAAGGGCCGCACGCCGGTCAAGGTGAAGGACGCGCCGGGCTTCCTGGTCAATCTGGGTGGACGCGCCTATTACCAGGAAGCGCTCCACATCCTCCAGGAGAGCGTGGCGACGGCCGAGGATGTCGACCTCGTCATGCGCGAGTGCTGCGGCTTTCGCATGGGGCCGTTCGAACTGCTCGATCTCACGGGCATGGACGTCAATTATCCCGTGAGCGGGATCGTGCTGCGGGGCTATGGCTACGACCCGCGATTCAAGACGACGCCGCTGCACGCCAGCATGTTTCTCGCCGGGCGGCTCGGCCGCAAGACCGGCGTTGGCTTCTACCGCTATGATGCCGAGGGCCGGAAGATCGCGGGCCCGCCGTCGCCACCGCCGCGCGGGGCGCAGCCGGGGCGCGTGATCCTGCCGGAGCCGCATGAGGGCCTGGTGGCGCTCGCCGTCGCCGCCGGGGTCGAGACCCAGGCGCCCGATGACGGCGCGAGCCCGATCCTGGTCGCGCCCTTTGGCGAGGACTGCACCGCGATCGCCGCGCGGCTCGGCCTCGATCCCCGGCGCACCGTGGCGGTCGACCTCGCCTTCGACACGTCGCGGCGCATCACCATGATGATGGCGCCGTCCGGCGACGCCGCGATCGGCGATGCGGTGGCGGCGTTGCTCCGCGCGCCCGGCCGCGCCGTCACCCGCATCAAGGACTGCCCGGGCTTCATCGCCCAGCGCATCACGGCGATGATCGCCAATCTCGGTTGCGAGATGGCGCAGATGGGGCTGGCGAGCCCGGCCGACATCGACAAGGCCATGCAGCTCGGCCTCAATTATCCCCTGGGGCCGCTTGCCCTCGCCGAGAAGCTGGGCGTGCGGACCACCTACGACATCATGTGCCGTCTCTTCGAGACCATCGGCTCGGACCGCTACCGGCCGAGCCTGTGGCTGCGGCGTCGCGCATTGCTGGGGCTGGCGGCGGCGACGCCGGATTGAGTGATCACGCCTTGGCGCTCGGCCGCGCGCTCGCCGCGTCGTGCCAACGCTTGAGATGCATCAACTCGGCCGGCGGACTGGCCCGTCAGCGGCGGCGCGGGGCGTGTCTCCTCGAAACAGCGGCAGGTGTCGGCAATGCGGCCGCCGCCGTCGAGCTCCAGCACCGACATGGTCATGTCCGGATTGATCGTGCGGAAGCCAGCGCCGAGATGATGGCACGCGCTCACGCGTGGCAGAGCTTGTAGGGGCCGATGTCGATGTGGATGTGGTCGCGATGGTCGCGGTTGGAATTCGGCGTGAGCACCACGCTGAAGCGCTTGCAGGCGCGGTGCGCCACGTCGCGCAGGAAATCGCGCTTCGGCCCTCTGCCGCGCCAGTCCTGCTCCACCGTTATCGCCGTGCCGTCGGCGAGCTCGAAGCCCGCCACATCGAGCGCGCTTCCCGTCGCATGCTGGCTCCAGCGGCTCTTGCTGCCCGTCTCGCGCCGGCAGGAATGGGCGCCGATCTGGCGGATGAGCGTGACGCGCTGGCCGAAATGGGCGAGCGCCGCCGCCTGCACATCCTGGCGCGCGAAGGTGTCGAGACGAAGCGCGAAGGCGCAGTTCACCACCACGGGCGGGCTCCATGCGACCCCGGCCGCGCTCACCTCGACGGGATTGCGCACGGAGCAGGCGGCAGGCCCGGTCGGCGGCGCCGCCCGGCTGTACCGCATGCCGAGCCGGTCGAGGGCGGCGAGGCATTGCGCCGGATCCGGCGCGGCCTCGCCCTGGGCGCAGGCAGCCAGCAGGAACACCGACGCGGCGGCTAAACCGCGCAAGCGAGGGGAAAGGGGATCGTGGGGCCGCAGACGGGCGCTGGCATGCCCGCGACAGAATCACACCCCAGGCGCCGCCGCAATGGCTTTCCTGCCGGCTTGCGCTCGGCGGCCCGGTCGGCGAGGATCGCGGCCACCATGCCGGCCACGAATCTACTTTGGCAGCCCGTAAGCGCCCGATGCCGCAAGCCGACCTGATTGCCGCCTTCGCCGGCGCGCCGGTGATGGTCACCGGCGGGCTGGGATTCATCGGCTCGACCCTCGCCGCCCGCCTCGTGGCGCTCGGCGCCGAGGTGCTGCTGGTTGACAATCTCCTCGCCGAGTATGGCGGCAATCTCTTCAACATCGCGCCGATCCGCGACCGCGTCGCGGTCGAGATCGCCGACATCCGCGACGTCCGCGTGATGCGCGACCTCCTTCGGGGCCGGCAGTATCTGTTCAACCTGGCCGGCCAGACCAGCCACGCCGATTCCATGGCCGATCCCGAGACCGATCTCGCCATCAATGCCCGCGCCCAGCTCACCCTGCTCGAGGCGTGTCGGGAGGTGTGTCCCGAGGCGCGCGTCGTCTATGCCAGCACGCGGCAGATCTACGGCAGGCCGCGCTACCTTCCCGTCGATGAGAAGCACCCGCTCCGCCCGGTCGACGTCAATGGCATCAACAAGATGGCGGGCGAGGCCTATCACATCCTGTTCCACGATGTTTACGGCATCCACGCAAGCGCGCTGCGGCTCACCAACACCTACGGTCCGCGCATGCGCATCAAGGATGCGCGCCAGACCTTTGTCGGCGTATGGCTGCGCGCGGTGCTGGAGGGACGGCCGTTCGAGGTGTGGAACGGCGCGCAGCTGCGCGACCTGACCTATGTCGATGACGCGGCCGAGGCGCTGCTCCTCGCCGCCGCCGTGCCCGAGGCCAAGGGCGGCGTGTTCAACGTCGGCGGCGACCGCGCCGTGACCTTGAAGGAGCTCGCGGACATGCTGATCGCCGCCCAGGGCGACGGCCGCTACGAGCTGCGCGACTTCCCGCCCGAGCGCAAGCGCATCGACATCGGCGACTACTATGCCGACGATTCGCTGTTCCGCCGCACCACCGGCTGGGCGCCGCGGACACCGTTGCCGGAGGGGTTGGCCCGCTCGCTCGATTATTTTCGACAGCACCTGGCGGAATATGTCTGAGCCATGAGCGATGCGCCGATCCCGCAGACCGATCCCAAATCCGCCTACCTGGCGCAGCGCCGCGAGGTCGACGCGGCGGTGGCGCGCGTTCTCGCCGGCGGCTGGTACATCCTGGGACAGGAGGTCGCCGCTTTCGAGCGCGACTTCGCCGCCTATGTCGGCGCGCGCCACGCGCTTGGCGTCGCCAGCGGCACCGACGCGCTGGTGCTGGCCTTGCGCGCCCTCGATGTCGGGCGCGAGGATTACGTCGTCACGGTCTCACACACCGCCGTGGCCACCGTCGCGGCAATCGAGCTTGCCGGCGCGAGGCCGCTCCTCGTCGACATCGATCCCGCGACCTACACCATGGCCCCGGCCGAGCTGGCGCGCATCCTCGCGAAGCCGCCGGGGCGCATCGCTGCGATCATCCCGGTCCATCTCTACGGCCAGCCCGCCGATCTCGATGCCATCCTGCCGTTGGCGCGCGAGCACGGCGCGCGCGTGGTCGAGGATTGCGCGCAGTGCCACGGCGCCCGTCTCGCGCGAAAGCGTCTCGGCAGCATCGGCGACATCGCCGCCTTCAGCTTCTACCCGACCAAGAATCTTGGGGCGCTGGGCGACGGCGGGGCGGTCGTCACCGGCGACGATGCCCTAGCCGAGCGGGTGCGGGCGCTGCGCGAATATGGCTGGCGGGAGCGTTATGTCAGCGACATCGCCGGGATGAACTCGCGCCTCGACGAGCTGCAGGCGGCGATCCTGCGCGTCAAGCTCGCCCGTCTCGACGCCGACAATGCACGCCGCGCGGCGATCGCCGATGCCTATGATGCGGGCCTCGCCGGGCTGTCGCTCGGCCTGCCGGCGCGGCAGCCGGACGCGAGCCACGTCTTCCATCAATACGTGATCCGCTCGCCGGCACGCGACCGCCTGCGCGAGGC
>DASVOY010000743.1:0-6957 GCA_036383115.1 Allostellaceae bacterium | reverse complement strand
GCTGCCGCCTTCAGGAAATTTCGCCGGGAACGAGAATGGGTTTGCGGGATTCCCGCATCGCACAGTTTGCACATATGCTTGCTCCTCCCCTGGGTCGCCGGGAACGGCGACTCCGAGCCAATTCTTACCATTCCCCGCACGGGTGTATACCGCGATCTTCGCGGTGCGCGCTGCGGTTGGGCGGGTGAGGTAGGAACAGCGGTGCGGCGGCCTCACTCATGGTTCGAGAGGCAGCGCTTCGCGCTGCTCCTCACCATGAGGTGGCTATGTTTTCTCCTCATCCTGGGGGCGCCGCAAAGCGGCCTTCTCGAAGAATGAGTCGGACCGCGGCACCGCCGTGCGGCCACCGATGGCCCGACAGCGGCACCGCCCGCCCGCGGTCGCGCAGCGCGACGCGGCTACGCCCGCGTCAGCAGCTCGAGCACGTGCCCGTTGGGGTCGCGGAAATAGAACCCGCGCCCGCCGTTCCACGCGTTCAGTTCGCGGTTCTCGAGATGCCAGGGATCGCTGCCATAGGGGATGCCGGCGACGCGGACGCGCGCGAGGATGGCGTCGAACCCGGCGTCGTCGACGTGGAAGGCGTAGTGATGGACCTCGAATTCGCCGGGTTTGGCGTCGCCGAAGTCGAGCGTCAGCGTCGGATTGACGCGCACCGCCGCGAAATACCCAGGCGACGGCTCATAGGCGAGCTCGAAGATGTCGGCGAAGAACCGGGCGGACGCCTGCTTGTCGAGCGCCGGCACGATGGTGTGGTTGAGGGTGATCGCCATGGTTCATCCCGTGTTCCGCGCGGCCTTGCCTCGGAAGCAAGGCACGCTTGCCCGTTGACCTAGACAGGATATGGCGATCGGCGCGCCGCCATGAAGAGGCGGCTGTGGCGGCCAAGCCATGGTTCGCCCTTCGCTCGTTCGCGGCGTCGCCGGCCGGTGTCCTCTTCGTTCGCGCCCATTGACAAGAAGAAGGGTGCGCGCCACTTGTAAGTGGTCATTCGACCTTGGGTCGGCCTCGTCGTTCCGCTCTTCTACGCTATCGAGCCAGACCCGGTCCCATCCAAATCCCTCGTTTTGACCCGTGGTGCGCTCGCGCCGCGGCATTTCGTTCATGGAGGGACTCATGTCCAGCGGTACAGTCAAGTGGTTCAATGCGATGAAGGGCTACGGCTTCATTCAGCCGGACGACGGCACGAAAGACGTGTTCGTTCACGTCTCGGCGGTCGAGCGGGCCGGCCTCACCAACCTGCACGAAGGCCAGAAGCTGAGCTTCGACCTCGAGCGCGGCCAGCAGGGCAAGGTGTCGGCGGTCAATCTTCAGGCATCTTGATTCCGGACGGGGCGGCTTCGGCCGCCCCGTTTTCATGTCCGCAACCGCTCGAGACAGAGCGAACATTTGACGAGGCCAGCGTGACAGGCAGCCCCGCCGACGGCACCATCCCGGCTCTCCCGCCCTCGCCCCAGGCGTGGCGGAAGCGCCTCGCTCCCTATGCCACCCCCGACAGGGTCCGCGCGGTCGGCCAGCTCCTGAGCACGGCGCTGCCGCTGCTGGCCAGCGCGGCCGCGCTGTTCTACGGGCTCGAGCACGAGCTGTGGCCGGCGCTGCTTTTCGCCGTGCCCGCCGCGCTGTTCGTCGTGCGGCTGTTCATGATCCAGCACGATTGCGGCCACGGCCCCTATTTCAAGTCGAGCCGGATCAACAACGCCCTCGGCCGGATCATCAGCATCGTGACGCTGATGCCCTATTCGCTGTGGCGCCGGCACCATGCGGTCCACCATGCGACGTCCGGCAATCTCGACCGGCGCGGCACCGGCGACCTGACCACCCTCACCGTCCGCGAATACCTGTCGCGGCCTCGTTGGCAAAGGCTCGCCTACCGCCTTTATCGGCACCCGCTCGTGCTGTTCGGGATCGGCCCGGCCTACATGCTGTTCGTCCGCTACCGCCTGCCGACCGGCAGCCCGCTCAGCGGCCGGCATGACTGGCTCAGCATTCTCGGCACCGATGCCGTGGCCGCCGCCGCGGCGGCGGGGCTGTCCGCGCTCGTCGGGCCGGTCTCTTTCCTCGTCGGCTGGGCGACGGTCCTGCTGCTGGCGACCTCGATCGGCGTCTGGTTCTTCTACGTCCAGCATCAATTCGAGGACACCTACTGGCGGTACTCGACGCAGTGGGATTTCCATGCCGCGGCGTTCGAGGGCAGCTCCTTCTACGACCTGCCGCGGCCGCTGCACTGGCTGAGCGGCTCCATCGGCTTCCATCACATCCATCACCTCGCCAGCAAGATCCCGAGCTATCGCCTGCGCGCCTGCTTCGAGCAGAATCGCGACCTGCTCGCCGCCAGGCGCCTCACGCTGTGGGGCAGCATCAAGACGGTGCGGCTGGCGCTGTGGGACGAGGAGCGGCGCAAGCTCGTCAGCTTCCGGCAGGCCATCCGCGACCATCGCAAGCGGCGGTCCGCCGCGGGCTGAACCGACGCCGCGCGGCGCCGTTCCGCTCTCACCCCGCCTGCGGGCCGATGTCCCAGGAGCGCGGGCGGAGCGGCAGGGTCTGGGCGCGCGCCAATGCCGCGGCGAGGATGCGGCCGATGTCCTCCTTGATGCCCACGCGCAATCTCGCCTCGTCGTCGAGGCTGTCGCTCTCGACGGGATGGATCTCGGCCAGGCGCTGCAGGTGCTCGCGCGCCCACTCGGCCTGCTTCGCCGGCTCGGGCGTCGCGCGCAGAAACTCCGAGATGAGCTGGGTCGTCAGCAATTCGAGCGCATAGATGCGGGCGCGCAGCGGGGATTCCATGATCGCCTCCCTTGACGTTCCGCGTGCAGTGGTATGTCATCAACCATCAGAACACACCAAGAACGCGGAGGCAAGGCGATGGCTGGACGCTCCTCCCGACTGCATGAAGGCCGCGCCGATCGCATCCAGCGATCTTACTAGCCAGCGCACCGGCGTCATGGTGCGGCACTGGAGCGGGCCGATCGTCAGCCTCGCCGACGCGTTCAGGGCGCAGCGGCATCTCTGGGTGCTGTGCCTCGGCTGCGGCCACGCCAGGAAGGTCGATCCGCGCGACCTCATCATGAAGCTCGGCTATGTCAGCTTCGACGAGGCGCGGGGCAAGCTGCGCTGCCGGCGCTGCCGCTCGCGCCGCGCCCGGCTCGTCCCGCACGACCAGCCCTGGCCGGCGATGCGGTAGCGCCGCCTCCACGCGGCTCGCCGGTTGCGAACCGGCGCCGTGCATTGCCGCCCCTCCTTCCGCGCATTTGCTTATTGAATCCAATCGTTACATTCTGTTTCATCGCCGCCAATGATCGCGTACATGGCTGAACCCGAACAAAACGTGCCGAGGGTGTGCAGGGTCCTCATCGTCGAGGACGACCCGGCGGTGCAGCATGTGTTCAAGACCCTGCTCGCGGCCGAGGGATTCGAGTGCCTGGTCGCGCGGGATGCGCCGTCGACGCGCAGCGCCCTCGCCGCCGGCGATGTCGATGTCGCGATCATGGACGTCATGCTGCCCGGCGCCGAAAACGGGCTGGCGCTCGCCCAGGAAGCGGCCGAGCGCGGCTGCGGCGTCATCGTGGTGACCGGCCACCACGACCGCTACGACGCGGTCGAGGCGAGTGGGCACAAATATCTGTTCAAGCCGTTCCGCGTCAGGGCGCTGCTCGATGTGCTGGACGAGGTTTTGAGGCGGGCCAACGCAGAATGCCGGGTGAACGGCCAGAGCTACCGCAAATGACCCGTGCAGGCGCGGCCGCAAGCGAAACCTGTTTGCAGATGACGCCGCGGGGCGCTATCTCCTTGGTTCGTGGACTTCTGGATCGACCCAGGTGAGGGCCGGGGACGGAGCCATGCCCCATAAGCCGACCATCCTCGTCGTCGACGATGAAGCGACGCTCCGCGCGGTGTTCGCCGATTTGCTGACGAGCCAGGGCTATCGCTGCATCACCGCGGCCAACGCCGTCGATGCCCTGAACATCATCGAGGCCAATGTCATCAAGCTGGACGTGCTGGTGACGGACATAAGGATGCCCGGCCAGATCGACGGGCTCGACCTCGCGAACAAGGTGCGGCAGCTGCAGCCGGACACGGCGATCCTGCTGATCTCCGGCCATGCCGCGGCGTCGGGCATGAAGGAGATCGAGGCCCGCGGCTACCGGCTGCTGCAGAAGCCCTTCCGCCACTTCCACCTGGAAGCCGCGATCAGGGAGGAGCTGGCCAAGCGACCCGGGACGACGCCACCGGCGGCCGACCAGGAAGGCGGCTCGGTCGTCCCGATCAAGAAGGCGCGCGACCGGGAACCGAGCTGACGTCGCCGCTGCTAGACGAACGCAGGCGCCGCCGGAGCAAATTCCGGCGCCCGTCTCTTACTTGTACTTGCCTCAATTGGGGGGACCATCGCCCCCTGGAGCGGAGGAATCGAGACCGGCGCCAACCCGATACCTTTGGCTAATGGCCGTGTTAGCCCATGTAGCTGTAGGGTGGCGTGCCGATCAGGGAGTTGTGCATGGCCACGATCCTGCTCGTCGAAGATGACCCGGACGTGGGGCCGCTCATGCTGCATGTGCTGTTCGGCGCTGGCCACAGAGTGCACGCCACATCGAGCGCGGCCGAGGCACTGCGGCTCCTGGATACCATGGAGTACGACTTGGTGGTGGCCGACGGGAGACTGCCCGACGGGAACGGGATCACGATTGCCGATGCCGCCGCCGCACGCGGAACGAAAGCTCTCATCATCACCGCCTACGCGTTGCAGTTCCCGGCGGCCGATCTGGAGCGGCATCCCTACCTGCTCAAGCCCGTTCGCCCCGCCGAGCTGCTGTTGTCGATCGCGCGTTTGCTGGGCGAGATTGCACCAGGTCCAGCGGCGTAGCCGGCGAACCATTCGGGCGAATGGCTGACCGTCGCTCTCCATCCCAACCGCCAGCACCTGCCGGCCACACGGCGGCAGGCAAAGGTTGCGCCTGCTGTCCCTAGCCGATCACCCCTCTGGCGCGCAGCCGGGCGATCTCCTCGGGCGCGAGCCCCTGCTCGCGCAGGATGGCGTCGCTGTGCTCGCCCAGGCCGGGCGCCGGCGCGGCCGGGACCTTCTCGACGCCGGCGATCCAGAGCGGGCTGCTCACCGTGCGGCCGCCGCCCGCCAGCGGCACGATGACGCCGTTCTCGTGCATCTGCCGGTCCTCGGCCGCCTCCCAGGGCTGCGCCACCAGCGCGACGACGAAGCCTTGCGCCTCGAGGAGACGCATCCACTCCCGGGCGTCGCGCCGCCGGAACACCTCGTCGAGCAGCGCCGTCAAGGCGCGCGCGTTGCGGAGCCGCGCCGGGCGGTCGGCGAAGAGCGGGTCGTGCGCGAGGTCGGCGCGCCCCACGCTCTCGGCGAAGCGCGGCCACAGCTTCTCGTCCTGGGCGACGCTGATCGCCAGGATGAGCCAGCGCCCGTCGCGGCAGACATAGTGGTTCGACAGCGCGTTGAGCGCCTCGCTGCGCGGCGGGCGCGGCACGAAGCGCGCGCCATCGATGCCGGCCTGCACCTGGCAGGCATTGGCCCAGGCGCCGCTCGCCATGAGCGAGCTGCCGACATAGGCGCCCTCGCCGGTGCGCTCGCGCCGGAACAGCGCGGTGACGATCGCGCCGTAGAGCGCCAGCGCCGTCGGGTGATCGCCCATGCCGGGGATCGAGCGCGCCGGCAGGCTTTGGGCGTCGGGCCGCACCTGGTCCATCATCCCCGAGCGCGCCCACCAGCCCGTCGAATCGAAGCCGGGCTTGTCCGCTTCGGCTCCCACCTCGCCATAGGCCGTGAGCGAGGCAAAGATCAGCCGCGCGTTCAGGTGCGCGAGCTGGTCATAGGCGATGCCGAGGCGGCGGCGCACCATGGGCGGATAATTGGTGATGAAGACGTCGGCCGCGGCGACCAGGCCGTGCACGACCGCCCGCGCGTCCGGGTGCTTCAGGTCGAGGGCGAGGCTGCGCTTGTTGCGGTCGTCGACGGTCCAGCAGTAATTCGTGTCGCCGACCGGCATGCCCGGCAGGAAGGAGACGGTGCGGTAGGCGTCGCCCTCGCCGGGCGGCTCGATCTTGATCACCTGGGCGCCGAAATCGGCGAGGATGGTCGCCGCCGCCGGCGCCGCGATGAAGCTCGCCGCGTCGATCACCCTGAGTCCCGCGAAAATCCCCGCCTGTGCCACCGCGCATCCTCCTGGGAGAGCCGCAAGCGGCCAGATTAGCGCGGACGGCGCCGCCGGGAAGAGCGGGATCGTGCCGGCCGAAGAACTTGACGAGGATCAAGGCGGCGCCGGCAGCCCGCGCCATACTCCCTCGCACACACCAAGGAGGCACCATGGCATCCGAGCGCGACCCCGACCGCGATCCCGACACCGAAGAGGAACTGGACATCGTCATCGTCGACATGGAGGACCTCGAGGGCGGCCATCGCGTCAGCGAGCTGATGCGCAGCACCGTCGTCAATGACGCGGACGAGCGCGTCGGCACCATCGACGACTTCATCATCGGCGGCGACGACCGCGTCGTCTTCGCCATCCTCCAGGTCGGCGGCTTCCTCGGCCTCGGCGGCAAGCTCGTCGCCGTGCCCTTCGACGCACTCGTCATCAGCGAGGAGGACGGCAAGCGCCGGATCCTGCTGCCGGGCGCCACGCGGGAGGAGCTCGAGAACGCGCCGGAGTTCAACTACGAGAGCTGAGCGCGGCATGGTCTCGCGCGCGCCGACCGCGGCGCCTCCGCCCGAAACGGCCGAGGACGCGGAGCCGCCGACGATCGATCCGCACGTCGCGGCGGCGGCGGCGCACCTCCACTATGTCAGCGACCTCATGCTGGGGATCAAGTACATCGACCACGACGGAAGGTGGCACCGCATCTCGTCGGAGCACGTCAACGCCTATCTGCACGAGACCGCCGGCCACACCGTCGCCGCCAAGGATTACCGCACCTGGGCGGGGACCAACCTCGCGGTGCTGGAAT
>DASVOY010000742.1:0-9946 GCA_036383115.1 Allostellaceae bacterium | reverse complement strand
ATACCGGCTTCTCCTCGACGAGCGGCAGCTCGAAGAAGCCGGGGCCGGCGCGTGCCCGCAGCTCGGCGCCGGCATCGTCGCCAAGCGACCGGGCGTCGCTCATGCTGCCGGTGCGCGTCGCGGCGAGGCACTCGCTGCCATCCGGACGGATGATCAGGGCGCGCAGGCGCAGCCTGTCGCCGCCGACGACCTCGGCGAGGCCGGCAATAGGCGTGCGGCACGAGCCGTCGAGCGCCGCCAGCAAGGCGCGCTCGGCGGCGACGCAGACCGAGGTCGCGCGATCATCGACCCCGGCGAGGTAGCGGCGCGTGCGCGCGTCGTCTTCGCGCGTCTCGATGGCGATGGCGCCTTGGGCCACCGCCGGCAGCATCGCCTCGGTCGACAGGATCTCGGTAATGCGGTCGGCCAGGCCCAGGCGCTTCACCCCGGCGACGGCAAGCAGCGTCGCATCCATGACCCCCGCCGCGAGCTTCTTGAGGCGGGTGTCGACATTGCCGCGGAGCGGCACGACGCGCAGATCGGGGCGGCGATGCAGCACCTGCGCGCGCCGCCGCGGCGACGATGTCCCGACCACGGCGCCGGCGGGAAGCCCGGCCAGGCTCGCGGCGCGCGGCGAAAAGAAGGCGTCGCGTGGGTCCTCGCGCGGCAGGCAGCAGGCGAGTAGCAGCCCGGCCGGCAGCCAGGTCGGTAGGTCCTTGGCCGAGTGCACGGCGAGGTCGATCGTACCCGCCAGCAGCGCCTCCTCGAGCTCCTTGGTGAAGAGCCCCTTACCGCCGATCGCCGCAAGCGTGCGGTCGCGCACCTGGTCGCCCGTGGTCCTGATGGCGACGGTCTGGATGGCATCGGGCGCTGCGAGGTCGGGATGGGCCGCCGCCAGCCGCGCGCTCAGCTCCGCGGCCTGGGCGAGTGCCAGCGCGCTGCCGCGGGTGCCGATGCGCAGGAGGGGCTGGGACATGCCCTTTCTTTAGGCGCTGGCCGGGCGCAAGGGAAGGGGCGGACAGGGGCGGGGGCAATCGCGCAGGAAGCCGCAGGAATAGCGGGCCGCCGTTGTGGCGACGTGCCCGGGCCGTTAAGGTCCGGCGCCATGTTGGTGCTGGGGATCGAGACGAGCTGCGACGAGACGGCCGCGGCGGTGGTGAGCGATGTGGGCGAGCGCATCCGCTCGAACCTCGTGCTGTCGCAGCTCGCCGAGCACCGTCCCCATGGCGGCATCGTCCCGGAGATCGCGGCGCGCGCGCATCTCGACCATCTCGACGGGATCATCGCCGGGGCGCTCGCCGAGGCGAATGTCTCTTTCGCGCAGCTCGACGCGGTGGCGGCGACCGGCGGTCCCGGCCTCATCGGCGGTGTCATCGTCGGCGTGACCGAGGCGAAGGCGGTGGCGCTCGCGCGGCGCCTGCCCTTCATCGCCGTCAACCATCTCGAAGGCCACGCCTTGAGCGTGCGGCTCGTCGAGGATGTCGATTTTCCCTATCTTCTGCTGCTGGTCTCGGGCGGTCATTGCCAGCTCCTCGTCGTCGAGGGCGTCGGACGCTACCGCCGGCTCGGCACCACCATCGACGATGCCGCGGGCGAAGCCTTCGACAAGGGCGCGAAGCTCCTCGGCCTGGGCTACCCCGGCGGCCCCGCGATCGAGCGCGCCGCCGTCCAAGGCGATCCCGCCCGCTTCGCCCTGCCGCGGCCGATGAAGGGCCGGCCCGGCTGCGACTTCTCCTTCTCCGGCCTCAAGACGGCGCTGCGCCGGAAGGTGGCAGAACTCGGCGATGCCGACGGACGGCTTGCGCCGCGGGACGTTGCCGACCTCGCTGCGTCGCTCCAGGCGGCCATCGGCGACAGCCTGCTCGACCGCACTACCAACGCCGTGGCGCGGTTTCGCGCCCGCCATCCCCAGGGACGCAGCCTCGTCGTCGCCGGCGGCGTCGCCGCCAATGCCGTGCTGCGCCGCCGCCTCGCCGACCTCGCGATACGCCACCGCCTCGACTTCGTCGCGCCGCCGCCGGCGCTGTGCACCGACAACGGCGCGATGATCGCCTGGGCCGGGCTCGAGCGGCTGCGCCTTGGCCTCACCGACCGCCTCGATTTCGCCCCCCGCCCGCGCTGGCCGCTCGATCCCGACGCCGCGCCCGCCATCGGCGCCGGGGTGAAGGCCTGAGCGAATAGAATTTTTGCGCGCTCTTCGCTAGCATCGCCGACGCGAACAACACCATAAGGGGAGGACCATGACCGACACCGCTTTAAGGCTACTCGCCGGCCTCGCACTCGCCACCGCCGTTTCCGGGGCCGCGTTGGCGCAGCAACAACCGCCGGCGGCGCCGGCGCCGGTGCCGGAGCAGATGCCGTTCGACATTCCCTACGGCACGCCGATCACGGTGGCCCAGGCCAGGCAGGTCGCCGCGGCGGCCGAAGCCGAGGCGAAGAAGCATAATTGGAAAATGAACATCGCTGTCATGGGCCCGGCCGGCGAACTCGTCTATTTTGAAAAGATGGATGGGGCGCAACTCGCCTCCATCCAGATCTCGCAGGACAAGGCGCGCGCCGCCGCCACCTTCCGCCGGCCGACCAAGGCGTTCTTTGACGCGGTCGAGGGCGGCCATCCCTATATCGCTTTCCTCCATGGCGTGGTCCCGTCCGAAGGCGGTTTTCCGCTGGTCGAGGGCGGCAAGCTGATCGGCGCCATCGGCTGCAGCGGCGGGACGGGCGCGCAGGACGGCGTGACCTGCAAGGCCGGCGCCGATACGGTGAAATAGGCCGCGGCGGCTGATCCGTCACGGGCGGCTTGCGCCGGAGCCGCCGCCCGTGCTTCATCGCTCGCGGCGACCAAGCGGGCGAGGACCATGCAGCGGATCGGCATCATCGGCGGCGGCGCCTGGGGCACGGCGCTCGCGCTCACCGCGCGGCGCGCCGGACGCGAGGTCGTGCTGTGGGCGCGCGAGGCGGAGGTGGTCGCGGCGATCAACCGCGACCATGCCAACCCGCTGTTCCTGCCGGGCGTGCCGCTCGACCCGGCCATTCGCGCGACGGCGGAGCTGGGCGAGGCGGTGGCGGCGGATGCCCTGCTGCTGGTGGCGCCGGCGCAGTATCTGCGCGCCGCCGCCACGGCGCTTGCGCCGCATCTCGCGCCGGGCGTGCCGGTGCTCCTCTGTACCAAGGGAATCGAGGAGAAGAGCGGCGCGCTGATGAGCGAGGTCGCGGCGGCGAGCCTGCCGGCGGCCCCGCTCGCCGTGCTGTCGGGCCCGACTTTCGCTGCGGAGGTGGCGCGCGGGCTCCCGACCGCCGTGACACTCGCCGTCGGGGATGCGGCACTCGGGCAGCGCCTCATCGCCGCGCTCGGCACGCGCAGCTTCCGTCCTTATCTTTCCGACGACGTCGTGGGCGCCGAGATCGGCGGGGCGGTCAAGAACGTGCTGGCGATCGCCTGCGGCATCGTCATGGGGCGGAAGCTCGGCGACAATGCCCGCGCCGCGCTCATAACGCGCGGTCTCGCCGAGGTGGTGCGGCTTGCGCTCAAGAAAGGCGGGCGGGCGGAAACACTGATGGGCCTCTCGGGCCTGGGCGATCTCGTGCTCACCTGCACCAGCCTGCAATCCCGCAACCACTCGCTCGGCGTGGCGCTGGGCGAGGGCCGGGCGCTCGCCGACATCCTGTCCGAACGGCGCTCGGTGGCGGAGGGCGTTACCTCCGCTGCCGCCGCCGCCGCGCTCGCGCGCCGACTCGGCGTCGACATGCCGATCACCGCCGCGGTCGACGCCATCCTTCATCACGGCGCCGCCGTCGATCAGGCGATCGCGGCGCTGCTAGCGCGCCCGTTCAAGAACGAGGCGGCGGGAAGCTAGGCCGCGCTTGACACCCGTTATTGTATCTGATACAGGTACAGGATGGCTCGGGCGACGCGTTTCTCGGTGGCGGTGCACGCGCTGGCGCTGGTCGAGCTTGTCGGTGACGGGCGCCTGACGTCGGAAAGCATTGCCGGGAGCGTCGGCACGAATGCGAGCTTCGTGCGCCGCGTATTGTCGATGCTCGGCCATGCCGGATTGGTGAAGTCCTCGGCCGGCGTGGCGGGGGCGCGGCTCGCGCGGCCGGCCAAGGAGATCACGCTGCTCGATATCTATCGCGCCGTCGACATGGAGGACGAGCATCGCCTCGCCATTCATGGCGAGCCGAGCCGGCGCTACATGGTCGGGCGCCACATCCAAGGAGCGCTCGACGCCGTCATCGGCCCGGCGGAGGAGGCCTTCGAGGCGCAGCTCGACCGGCGCACTCTCGCCGATGTGACTCGACATATCGCGGCACAGGCGAGATAGGCGCCGCTCTCCATGTGTACCTGGGTTGGATACAGCCACAGCAAGGAGGAACGATCATGAAGCTTTACTTCTCTCCCGGTGCCTGCTCGCTCTCGCCGCACATCGTGCTGCGCGAGGCGGGGCTGCCCTTCGAACTCGAGCAGGTCAATCTCCAGACCAAGAAGCTCAAATCCGGCGGGGATTTCCTCGAGATCAATCCCAAGGGCCAGGTGCCGGTGCTGAAGCTCGACACCGGCGAGATCCTCACCGAAGGGCCGGCGGTCGTGCAGTACATCGCCGACCAGAAGCCGGAGACAGGGCTCGCCCCCAAGGCCGGGACGATGGCCCGCTATCACCTGCAGGAATGGCTCAACTTCGTCACCTCCGAGCTGCACAAGATCTTCGCGCCGCTGTTCCGGCCCAACACCCCCGAGGAATATGTGAAGATCACCAAGGAGAACCTGGCGAACAAGTTCGCCTTCCTCGACAAGGAACTCGCCAAGCGCCCATATCTCATGGGCGACAAGTTCACCGTGCCCGATGCCTACGCCTTCACCGTCATCGGCTGGTCGAAATACAAGGACATCGACCTGTCGCGCTGGCCCAACCTCAAGGCCTACATGGACCGCGTCGGCGCGCGCCCCAAGGTGCAGGAGGCGATGAAGGCCGAGGGCCTCATTAAGTAGTAAAAGTAATGGTGCCGCTGCGGCCGGCGCGCCGCTAGGACGCGCCGGCCCTTTCGCCGGAGACCGCCATGTCTTCGCTTCCCGGGTGGTCCTTCGCAGCCTCGCCTTTCCATCGAGGAGAGCGGGAGATTCAAGAAAGACTCGGCGTCCGCGACCGCATGGAGGCGGTCGGGCGGCGCGTGCTGCGCAACTTCATGCCCGACCAGCACCGCGAGTTCTTCGCCGGCCTGCCCTTCCTCGTCCTCGGGGCGCGCGATGCGCAAGGCCAGGTATGGGCATCGATAGTCTCCGGCGCTCCCGGCTTCGCCTCCACGCCGGACGCAACTACGTTGCGCATCAGGGCGCAGCTCCGCGACGCCGATCCGCTGGCGGCCGGTCTGGAAATCGGCGCCGACATCGGCATCCTCGGCATCGACTTCGCGGCACGGCGCCGCAACCGCGCCAACGGGCTGATCGCGGCGATCGGCGAGGACGGGTTCGACGTCGCGGTCAGGCAGTCCTTCGGCAATTGTCCCAAGTACATCCAGGCGCGCGACTGGACGCTGGCTACCGATGCTGCCGCTCAGCCATCGCGATTAATCGAAGGGAACGAGTTAGGATGGCCGGAGCGGGAGCTCATCGCGCGCGCCGACACCTTCTTCATTGCGAGCGCGCTCGGCAGCTTCAATGCGGAGCCGAGCCAGGGCATCGACGCGTCGCATCGTGGCGGCAAGCCCGGCTTCGTGCGGGTCGACGGCGCGCGCACGCTTACCGTGCCCGACTACAGCGGCAATGCCTATTACAACACGCTGGGCAATCTCGTGCTCGAGCCGCACTGCGGGCTGCTCCTTATCGATTTCGACCGCGGCACCGCCCTCCAGGTCGCGGCCGAGGCGGAGATCATCTGGCAGGGAAACGAGGTGAAGAGCTTCGCCGGCGCCCAGAGGCTTGTCCGGTTTCATGTGTCGCATTGGCTCCGCACCGAGGGCGCCGTGCCCTTGCGCTGGCGTTTTCTCGGCTACTCGCCGTTCCTTGAGTCTCTGGGCGACCAACGAGAGGCGCGCGGCTAGGCGCCGCCGACACCCTCGACGACGACCCCGCTGCCGGCGCAGTTGACGCATTCGCTGCCATCGAGCCGGCCGGTGCCGTGACACTCCGGGCCGACATCCTCGCCGGTGCCCGGCGTTCCCGGCGGCGCCTCGTCGCCCGGGTTGGTCGGGTCGCGTATCTCGGCCATGATTCCCTCCGTCGTCGCTAAGTCTGCGCGGCCGCTCCGCATGATGTCTCTTGGGTGAACAGCGCACTCGCCGCTCCGGCGTCAGGAGACCGGATTCCCCGGCGGCGCACGCGGCTGGCGCGCCGATCTCTGCCACCCACCACATCTTGGGAAATCGGGTCGGGGGACCGGCAACTCCTAGTGACATCCGTGCCGTTTGCCGGTATCGTCCGAGGGTCGATGCCGTTGCTCTTGGGGTTTCCGCCTCTGCTGCCCTGGCCCGGACCCGGCCTCCTTCCGGGCGATTCCGCCGCATCGCGCCTGTTCACGCCTCCTGCCTCGCGCGGAGGCGTTTTTCATTTCCGCACCTTCTCCAGCTTGCAAAGGATTCCGGCATGGCCAAACGTTCGAGTCGCGAAGCCCAGGCACGCTCCCACGAAAGCGCCGTCGAGCCGCTCTTCGGGCCGGGCTGGCACCCGCTCGGGGCGGACCGCGACTCGGGCCGCGAGCAGAGTTATCTGCGCAAGGTGCGGCCGCAAAGCGAGGGGCAGCGCGCTCTCATGGGGGCGATCGAGCGCCACAACCTGACGCTGGCGCTGGGGCCCGCCGGCACCGGCAAGACCTATCTCGCCATCACCGCCGCGGTCGAGGCGCTCGAAGCCAGCAAGGTCGGCCGCATCGTCCTCACCCGGCCGGCCATCGAGGCGGGCGAAAGCCTGGGCTTCCTGCCGGGCGATCTGCACGACAAGCTCGCCCCTTATCTCAGGCCGCTCTATGACGCGCTCAATGAGCGCATCGGCGGCAAGCGGCTGCGCCAGCTCATGACCGAGGGCGCCATCGAGATCGCGCCCGTCGCCTATATGCGGGGCCGCACGCTCAACAACGCCTTCGTCGTCATCGACGAGGCGCAGAACTGCACCTATGGCCAGATCAAGATGCTGCTGACGCGGCTCGGCTGGCATTCGACTATGGTGCTGACCGGCGATCCCGACCAGAGCGACCTGCTGGACGGGCTCTCGGGCTTTGCCGAGATCGCACGGCGCCTCGAGGCGGTGCCGGAGATCGCCGTCGTCCGCCTCGGCGACCGCGACATCGTGCGCCATCCGCTGGTCGCGGGCATGCTGACGGTGCTGTAAGCCGCGATGCTCGGGGTGAGCCAGAAAAAGATGCCGTCCGTCATTGCCATCCGACACGTCGCCTTCGAGGATCTTGGGACCTTCGCCGCGGTGCTGGAACGCCGCGGCTGGAATCTAGGCTATCGCGATGCCGCGGTCGACGACCTCGCCGCTTCCGACATCGCGGCGGCCGACCTTCTGGTCGTGCTGGGCGGGCCGATCGGCGCCTATGAGGACGGGCTCTACCCCTTCCTCGCCGACGAGCTGCGGGTCATCGAGCGCCGGCTGCTCGCCGGCCAGCCCGTGCTCGGCATCTGCCTCGGCAGCCAGCTCATGGCGCGCGCGCTCGGCGCCCGGGTCTATCCCGGCACCGGCCGCGAGATCGGCTGGTCGCCGCTGACGCTCAGCGAGGACGGGTGCCGTTCCTGCCTCGCGCCGCTCGGCGACGGCACGCCGGTGCTGCATTGGCACGGCGACACCTTCGACCTGCCGAAAGGCGCGGTCCACCTCGCCTCGACCGCGCGCTACAAGAACCAAGCCTTCGCCTGGGAACGTCATGGCTTGGCGCTGCAATGCCATCTCGAGGTGGCGGCCCGCGGCCTTGAGCGCTGGTATGTCGGCCACGCCTGCGAGATCGCGGGCACGCCCGGCCTCTCCGTCCCGGTGCTGCGCGGCGAAGCGGAGCATTGGGCGCCGCTCCTCGCGCCCCGCGCCGCGCAATGCCTTGAGGCGTGGCTCGACGGCCTGACGCGGTAGGAGGCAAGAGCTACAGGCATGCGGTCCGGCAGCCGCTCGGGGACGTCCCGGTGGCCGCGTCTGGCGTTGCCGACGACAGCGCAATGCCGCGAAAAACCGCGCCTGCGCCCGGCGACACGCGCCGGTCGGCGGCGGAATGTTTCACGTGAAACCTACATCTCTGCGCTCGAGTGGACTATGCGGCGCGCCGATCTGCATCAGTTCGAGATGCACGCCGTGGACTATCCGGGACTACGAAGCGAACTACAGCGGATCAGCCGGCGCGCGGCTCGGGCTCCGCGGCGGCGGCCCAAGCGGCGCCTAGCGCCAGAGCGGACCGAAAAGCACCGTCACGGCGGCGACGAACGCCAGCGCGGCGCCGAGGCCGATGCAGCCGAGCGCCACGCCGTGACGACCGCGCGCCCCCCAGGCCGGGCTCACGGCGCAGAGCACGGCGCCGAGAATGCCCAGGGCTGCCGTCACCTGCGCGCCTCCGCCAAAGGCGCGGCTGCCGCGCCGCGCGGCGGAAAGGAGACGTCCGAAAGAGTTAGCGGGGCGCTAAGATCGCTCGCGGCGGCAGGCGCTTGATTGCGCCGGACCGGCGCGCTAGCCGTCGGGTCCCCGCGCGAGACTGAGACCGCCACCAGGAGGTGCCATGTCGTTCCCGTCGATCGTCGTCCTCACCGGCGCGGGCATCTCGAAGGAATCGGGGCTCGACACCTTCCGCGACGCCGATGGCCTCTGGTCGAAGGTGCGCATCGAGGATGTGGCAACGCCCGAGGCCTTCGCGCGCGATCCCGCCCGGGTCCATGCCTTCTACAATGCGCGCCGGCGCGGCATGGTGTCGTCGAACATCGAGCCCAATGCGGCGCATCGCGCGCTCGCCGAGCTGGAGCGGCGCTGGCTCGGCGAATTCCTGCTGGTGACGCAGAACATCGACGACCTGCATGAGCGCGCCGGCTCGGAGAAGCTCGTGCACATGCACGGCGAGATGCTGAAGGCGCGCTGCGAAGGATGCGGCGCAGTGCACCGTCATACCGACGATCTCTCGCTCGACACGCCCTGTCCCGTCTGCAAGGGCGCCGGCGGCATGCGGCCGCACGTGGTGTGGTTCGGCGAGATGCCGTTCGAGATGGACTTCATCTACGACGCGCTCGGAAGTTGCGGCCTCTTCGTCTCGATCGGCACCTCGGGCAACGTCTATCCCGCCGCCGGCTTCGTCCAGGAGGCGCGGCTGCGCGGCGCCCATACGGTCGAGCTCAACCTCGAGCCCTCGGAAGGCGCGAGCCTCTTCCTCGAGCGCCACTACGGCCCCGCCTCGCGCATCGTGCCGGATTACGTCGAGCGGCTGCTCGCCGGCGCGACGCGGTGAGGCGGGCCTATATTCGTCCCGCCGCCAACAGCACGATGATGATAACGAGCAGCAACCCGACGCCGCCGCTGGGGTAATAGCCCCAGCCGCCGCTGTAGGGCCAAGTCGGCAGGGCGCCGATCAGCAGGATGATCAGGACGATCAACAGGATGGTGCCGAGCACGTGAGTTCCTCCCGGGCGTTAGAACGTCTTTCTCGATAACAGCCGGCTTCAATGGACGTTCCCGTCGAGGTAAGCGCCCTGACCTGGATTGATCGCGTGCGCTTTCCAGCTCATACTTCTCATAAATGGCGAGCGGGAGGAAACCGATGGCGATCAGCGTTACGCCGCTTCATCCGCATCTTGGCGCCGAGATCCGCGGCGTCGATCTGACCCGGCCGGTGCCGCCCGACCTCTTCGCCGAGATCGAGGCCGCCTTCAACCGGCACGCCGTGCTGGTCTTTCCCGGCCAGGCGCTCGACGACGAGCAGCAGATGGCATTCAGCCGGCTCTTCGGTCCGCTCGAGACCAGCCCCGAATATGCCGGCAGCGCCAAATCCCGCCTGCGCCACCGCGAGATCGC
>DASVOY010000741.1:0-4221 GCA_036383115.1 Allostellaceae bacterium | reverse complement strand
CTTGTTGCCGCTGTCGCAGACGAAGGTCACGACGCGCTTCGCCGTGGTCTGCGCGCGGCAATAGCGCAGCGCCGCGGCCAGCAGCGTGCCGCTCGACGAGCCGCCGAGGATGCCTTCCCGGCGCAAGAGGTCGCGCGCGGCGGCGAAGCTGTCGCGGTCGCTGATGGAATAGGCGGCGCGCACGCGGCCGAGGTCGCAATTGGGCGGCACGAAATCCTCGCCGATGCCCTCGATCAGCCAGGAGCCGGCTTCGGCGGTGCGGCCGGTCGTGACAAGCGGCGCGAGGATCGAGCCCTCGGGATCGGCGAGCACCATCTCGACCTTGGGCGCCACGCGCTCGAAGAAGCGCGAGAGCCCGGTGAGCGTGCCACCGGAGCCGACGCCGACGACGACGGCGTCGAGCTGGTGCGTCATCTGCTGCCAGATCTCGGGGCCGGTCGTCGTCTCATGAGCCAGAGGATTGGCGGGGTTGGCGAACTGGTTGACGTAGAAGGCGCCCATCTCGCCCGCCAGCCGCTCTGCCAGATCCTGGTAGTAATCGGGATGGCCCTTGCCGACATCCGAGCGCGTGATGCGAACCTCGGCGCCCAGGGCCTTCAGATGCAGCACCTTCTCCTGGCTCATCTTGTCGGGGATGACGAGGATGAGCCGGTAGCCCTTCTGCGCCGCGACGAGGGCGAGGCCGAGCCCGGTGTTCCCCGCCGTCGCCTCGATCAGCGTGCCGCCTGGACCGAGCTTGCCGTCGCGCTCTGCCGCCTCGATGAGGGACAGGCCGATGCGGTCCTTGATCGAGCCGGCGGGATTCTGGTTCTCGAGCTTGACGAAGAGCCGGCACGGCCCGGCGTCGAACCGGGTCAGCTCGACGAGCGGCGTGTTACCGATCGACTCGAGCACGTTGCGTCGGACCACCATGGCGCCTCCCCCGGCGCGACGGGCGCCGTGCCCCTTCCTACGCCCGGCGGCGCACGCGCGGCAAGGCCGCACCGCGCCGCGGCCAGCCCCAAGACATCACTGGTAGGAGTAGCCCCCACCGCGACCCGTCCCCGGCGCGCGGGCGTTACCCTGCCGTATGCGACGGAACGAGTCCCATGCTCTCGTAGGCGCCGTCGCGGCCCTCGTCGGCGACCAGCCGCTCATAGAGGTCGACATAGTCCCGGACCATGCGCGAGAGGGAGAAGCGCCGCAGGAAAGTGCTGCGGATGGCGCGCCGGTCGAGACACTCCACCTGCCGGAGCGCGGTGACCGCGCCGGCAACGTCGTCGACGATGAAGCCGGTCACCCCTTCGTCGACTACCTCGGGAACCGAGCCGCGGCGGAAGGCGATGACTGGCGCGCCGCAGGCCATGGCCTCGATCATGGCGAGGCCGAACGGCTCGGGCCAGTCGATCGGGAAGAGCAGGGCGCGGGCGCCGGCGAGGAGGTCCCGCTTCTCGATATCGTCGAGCTCGCCGAGGAACGCCACGCCCGGCAGCGTCAGCAGCGGGCGGATCGTCTCGTCGAAATAGGCCTGGTCGACCTGATCGACCTTGGCCGCGATCTTGATCGGGACGCCCGCCTGCTGCGCAATCTCGATGGCGAGGTCCGGCCGCTTCTCCGGCGAGATGCGCCCGAGGAAGGCAACGTAGTCGTCGACGCGGTCGCTCGGCCGGACCCCGGGATCGGGCATGCCGTGATAGATGGTGCCGACCCAGTTCACCTCCGGCACCGGCGCGCGCTGCGAGTCCGAGATCGACACCAGCGGGAAGCGGCTATGCGCGCGCAGCTTGGCGCGCAGCTCCGGAATGTTGAGCCGGCCGTGCATGGTCGATAGACACGGGGTTTCCGAATGGGCGAAGTATGGGAACTCGAACCATCCGACATGAAAATGGATGACATCGTACTCGTGCGACGCCGCCCGCACATCGGCCATCACGTGCCGGTAGATGAGCTCGAGGTCGGGGTGTCCCGGCAACTCGCGCAAAGGGCGCGGGTAGGAGGTGACAAGCCGCGCGTCCGTGCGCGAGCCGCCGGCCGCGTAGAGCGTCACCTCGTGCCCCATCTGGACCAGCGTCTCGGTCAGATACGACACGATCCGCTCGGTGCCGCCATATTTTGGCGGCGGGACGCTTTCTCCCAGAGGTGCTACTTGCGCGATACGCATATTTATCTCCCTACTGAACGCGCGGCGGAATTCGGCCAGGCGGCACGATCCGGCAGATGCTTGGCCCACCACTCCTCTGTCATGGCATCGCGGCCGCTCTCGTCAGTCTGCGCCTGCCACAGCCGCGCGAAGGTGCCGCGCCGGCGGCGCAGCTGATCGGGTGCGCCATCCTCGACGATGCTACCCTCGTCAAGCACGATGATGCGGTCGAAGCCGATGATGGTGGAGAGGCGATGCGCGACCGCGAGGATGGTGCGCCCGCGCATCAGCTCGCCGAGCGCAAGCTGCACCGCCGTCTCCGATTCCGTGTCGAGGGCCGAAGTCGCCTCGTCGAGGAGGATGATCGGCGCGTCGGCGAGGAGCGCGCGGGCGATGGCCACACGTTGCTTCTGGCCGACCGAGAGGCGCACGCCGCGTTCGCCGACGAGCGTCCCATAGCCCTCGGGCATGCGGCGGATGAACTGGTCGCAGCGCGCCGCATGCGCCGCGGCCATGACCTCCTCGTCGCTCGCCTCGGGACGGCCGTAACGGATGTTGTCGAGGATCGAGCGGTGAAACAGCGAGATGTCCTGCGGCACCACGGCAATAGCGCGGCGCAGGCTGTCCTGGCGCAGGGTCGCGATGTCCTGGCCGTCGATCAGGATGCGTCCGCCGCTCGGCGGATAGAGCCGCTGCATCAGGGCGAGGAGGGTGCTCTTGCCGGCGCCGGACGGGCCGACGATCCCGACGCGCTGCCCGGCCGGGATACGCAGGCTGATGCCGCGCAGGGTCTGGTGGCTGTGGCTGTGGCCGAATGAGACTTCGTCCAAGACGATACGGCCGCCGCGGCAGGTGAAGCCGGCCGCCTGCGCGTCATCCGGCATGTCGTGCGGCACGGTGAGGGTGGCGATGGCCTCGGAGGCGCGGCTCCAGTGATGATTCATGTCGACCAGCGCCACGGCCAGGTCGCGCGACGCCTGCAACAGCGCCAGCGCGAAGGAGCCGCACACCACCACGTCGCCATTGGTGATGGCGCCGGCGGCCCATAGCTTGACGCTCCACGCCAGCACGGCGCCGCTGATGATCCAGACAGCGAGGGCGTGCGCGAGGCGCAGCCGCTCGATGTAAATCAAGGCTCGGCGATGCGCGTCGGATTCGGCGGCGAGTGCCTGTTTGAGGCGGTCGGTCTCGCGCGTCCGGTTGGCGAAGACGCGGACGATGCTGTGGTTGGTGACCGCGTCGACAATGTCGCCGGAGACCTCGGCGGCGCGCTCCGCGAAAAGCTGATTGAGCGGCCCGCCGCGCAGTGCCGCATAGGCGATTCCGACCGCGACGGCGGCGGAGGCCGCGGCAAGCACGGCGGCAATCTCCCAGCGCACGGTGCCGAGGCCGATGACCGCGCCAATGGTGGCCGCCGCGGCCGGCAGCACGTTCCAGGTGAAGGTGTTCTCGACCTGGAACAGCCCATTGGCCGCGGTCGAGACGCGGCCCGCGAGAGCGCCCGAGAAGCGCTCGTTGAAGTAGCGCATCGATTGGCCGAGCAGATGGCTGAAAAGATCGAGCCGAAGCTCGGCGCCCACCGCCGGGAAGGCGCTCGCGCCGGCCCAGCCGGCGACGCGCCACAGCAGATTGTCGGCGCCGACGAAGACCGTGAAGATCAGCACGGCCTGCCAGACGCCCGCGAGCTGCGAGCGGTCCCCCGTCATGGCGTCGACGAGGAACTTCATCGAATAGCGCGCCGCCACCGATGCGGCGACGGCGCCGAGGATGGAAAGGATGATCAGCCCGTGCGCCGTGCGGTAGCGCCACAGATAGCGTGCAATCAGGGCGACGGGTTGCCTCGTGGACGCAAATGGATGCATCGCGGTCCAATGGGGTTGGTGCGCGTTGTGTGGTCTCGAAATTTTTTTAGAGAAAGATCGGGGTGTGGCCGGAATCACCTGTCATGAACGGGTGAGGCGTCTACTTTTTTCCCTGCGCCGTGAAATCATTCGCGTCGGGCAAGTACCGAGGACTTGGCGGCGAGCCGCGCGCTCGCGTTATCGGGAAGTAAGTACGACGCCGTTCCACCGTACTGTGTCATCGGTGCGCGCGAGTCGAGC
>DASVOY010000740.1:0-7517 GCA_036383115.1 Allostellaceae bacterium | reverse complement strand
GTCGGGCTGGCCTGGCTCATTCTCGCCTACCGCGCCGCCCCCGTCGTGCCGCTATGGGAGCCGATTCCGGGCGCGCTTTACATCGCGATGCTGCTGATGCTCCTGGCGTTCATCCTTCTGGCGCTCGGCCTTGGCGCCGGTAACCCCACCCTGGCCGGCGCCGACATGATCCTCAAGGATCAGCTGCCCGTGTACGGCGTCACCCGCATCACACGCCATCCCCTGCTCTGGGTCTTCGCGCTCTGGGCGATCGCGCACCTCCTCGCCAACGGCCACCTCGCGGCGCTGCTGTTGTTCGGCGCGATCCTGGTCACGGCGCTCAACGGCATGGTGTCGATCGACCGCAAGCGCCGCCGCGCCTTGGGCAGGGCATGGGACACCTTCGCCGCGGCGACCTCGCGCGTGCCCTTCGCCGCCATCGTCGCCGGCCGCAACAGTCTCCGTCTCGAGGAGCTGCCGGTGTGGCGCATCGCTGTCGGGGTCGTGCTCTTCGGCGCCGCCCTCTGGCTTCACGGCTTCATCTGAACGCCATGGCGAAGCGTGCGATGGACCGGCTGCGGGCGATCTGTCTCGCGCTGCCCGAGGCAGCCGAGAAGGAGACCTGGGACCTGCCGACCTTCCGCGTGCGCGAGAAGATCTTCGTCATGGCCATTATCGGCGAGAGCCCGCTGTCGTTGTGGTGCAAGGCGCCGCCGGGCAGCCAGACCATCCTTGTCGGCGCCGATCCCCGACGCTTCTTCGTGCCGCCCTATGTCGGCCACAAGGGCTGGGTCGGCATGCGCCTCGGCGTTGGCGTCGATTGGCGCGAGGTGGACGAGCTGGTGCGGCGCAGCTATCGCATGACCGCACCGAAGCGACTCGCGGCGCTGCTCGCGGCGCCTTGATCACGCGCGCGCCAGAGCAGGAAATTCAGTCCTCGTCGGACTTGCGGATGCGCTCCAGGAACTCGGCGGCTTCCCGCGACGCCCTCAGCTTGTGCCCGATATCGGCGGCGAAGTGGACGTGCCCGTTGGCGTCGAGATATCCCGCCTCGGTATCGGCCGGCAATTCCTCGACGATGCGCAGATAGACCCGCAGAATCCGCGCAAGATCGCCGGCGCCTAGCAGTTTCCGATCGCCCACGGCACCCCCGCCTTGCTGTTGTCCGACGGAATGAGCAGCCGCGCCGCCAATAGAAGCCACCGGGCGCGGTCCCTCTCGCGTGCAGACTGTAGCGCCGCTACGAGCGGCCGTCGCTGCCCCCTGCGGTCGGGACATGAAAGTCAACGCGGCGGACGGCGTCTCGCGCCACTGGGCGAATTGGTCCGCACGCCGAACCCGGTGCGCTAAGACGATGGCGAGCGCGCCGACGACCGTCAAGCGACGCGGCTGGCGGCTCGATCAGGGTTGCCGGCGCCGCTGGGCTTCCTGGATTAGGATGGCGAGCCTCCCATTGGCCAAGGCAACCCCCTCGCGGAGGCCCGAGACCTGCTTGCTCAACTCGTCGACCTCAGATGTCAGCTTGCTCATGTCGCCGTGGAGCTTGGCGGCGCCGGCGCCGAGGACGGTGATGGTGACGGCCAGGACGATCGCAAACTGGCCCCAGGTGACGTTATTGCGCGCGTTCGGCATGGCAAGAGCTCCACGACAGCAGCGCCGCCGCTGCCGCTCTCTGGTTGGTCAGTCGTCGCCATTGCGGCAGGCGAAACGCCCGCGGTAACGCCCGCGGTAACTAGAGTGGTCGGAGCGGGTGGATTGACCCGGCTTGACCCCAATCCTTGCACCGCGGAAAAGAGCGCGCTTTCGCCGCTGGACAGGAAATCTTCCGGCTGCAGGATGCCTGCCATCGCCGCCTCGCGGATGACGTCGCCGGCCGAATCGTTCAGCAACGGCGCGGCATCCACCTCTTTGCCGTCGATCGTCACCGACTCGCGCGGCTCGTCGCCGGTCTCGCGCATATGGGTCAGGAGCGCTGCTGTCGCGGCGACCAGGACCGGCTTGATGCTGGGATCGCAAGGCGAGGCTTCAAGACGGGAGCCGACGTTCAACACCGCCTGCCGCAGGCGCTGCCGCTCGGGATCTTCACGGATGCGTCCCGCCGCCCTGGCGCGCTCGAGCTTGTCCCGGTCCTCGACGACGTGATCGTAAGACCAGCGCGAGCCGCTCCTCGTCGAGCTGCCGAACGGCACGAAGCACCAGGCGAGCACCAGACAAAGCATGATCGCCCCGAAGGCACGCAGCGGCATGGCGGCCCTCCTGGCCCAGGATCAGCCGCTGCTGTCGCAGGCGAAGCGTCCGTGGCCCGGCTGAAGGATGCCCAGCCCCGCCGCCCGAATGATGTCGTCCTCCTCCTCGGACACCGGCGGATCGGAGTACTGCCTGGTCGCGAGGAACGCGGCGACAGCGTTGTGCAGAGCAACCCTCAGTTTCGGGTCGCAAGGGGAAGATTCGAGCCGATTGGCGGCGTTATACATGGCCTGCCGGGCTTGGCGGCGATCCTCCGGCGAGACTGGTGCCATGGCCGGCATGAGGAACCACACGAAGAGGCCGCAGGCGATGATCAAGCTGAGGATGCGCATGGCGCGTCTCCCTCGAAAAGGTCGCGCATCCTGCACCCGCGATGGTTGATCGTTGCCTAACGCAGGCGCTGCGGGACTCAGCGCTCGGCGTCAGGCACCCATTTGCGGATGTGCTTCTGTCTCGGCGTGGGCGATGCGGAGGGCAGGGCGTCGGCGCTGCCGAAACGGCGGTTGAAGCGGCCGTAGCGCCGCCGCATCTCGGCGCGCTGGGCCGATGAGCGGAACCACTCCGAGCTTCGCCAAGGGATACTAAGGGGCGATCAAGCGCCGCGGCGGCCGAGGACCAGCGGCGCCAGCCAGCGATCGAGCGCGATCGGGCCCGGGCCGCGCGTCAGGATGAACAGCAGCAGCGACGCCCAGATGAGGTGCTCGACCCAGTCCTCGGGATAGACGAAGGCCTCGATGACGAAGGTCATGCCGAGCATCGGCAGCGTCGCCAGCCTGGTCATCAGCCCGAGAACGAGTAGCACCGGGCAGGTCAGCTCGACCGCGGCGGCCAGCGAGGCCGCGATCTCCGGCGGCAGCACCGGCACCCGGTACTCGTCGCGGAACAGGACGATGGTGCTCTGCCAGCTGGCGATCTTGGTCAGGCCGGAATTCCAGAACACGGCGGCAATGCTGAGGCGGAAGAGCAATTGCAGGACCGCCATGGGAAACCGCTCGAGCAGAGCGATCGCGGCGGCGAGGCGCGCGCGCCAGGATATCGGCGAATGGAAAGCGACGCGGTCGGTCATGGCGCGGTCTCCGGGGCCAGGGTGAAGGCGATGACGGCGGCGTCGCCGAAGAGGTCGGCAATGGCGCCGCCGAGATCGAATGCCGCATCCACAGTGAGCGCCGCCTCGGTGGCCGTCTCGAGGGAGGCGCCGGCGGCGAGGGCGTGCCTGAAAGCGAAGACGGCGGCATCGAGCGCGCGGAACACCACGTCCGGCCCGCGCCGGCTCACTTCGAGATGCACTCCGCCCGATGCCAGCGCCACCGTCTCGTCGCTGTCCGCTCCCGGGCGGTTGAGGCGCCAGATGCGGTCGATCGGCCAAGGCGACGCGAGAAATCCGAACGAGGCGTGAAGGCCGAGGACAAGCCGCGGCGTATCGCGCGCCGCGACACCGGCGAGCGCCGCGGGCGCCAGCGGCTCGCCGTCGGCGGCGTAGGCGGCGGCATGCGTGAGCCATTCGAGACGCGCGACGTCGGGCAGGTAGGCCAGCTCGCGGCAGGGCGGAAAAGCCGCGAGGAAATCGGCAAAGCGCGCGCCGTATTCGGCGAGGCAGGCGCGCTCGGGCGGATGCATGCGGATGAACTCGTGCGCCGCAAAGGCGAAAAAGCGCTCGTCCACCAGCCGGCAGACGGCGGGAAAAGTGTCGCGCAGCATATCGGCCAGCGACCACTGCACGTTGTTGCGGTAGACCGCCAGCCGCTCCGCCGCGGCCATGCCGTCCTCGCTGACGAACGCGGCAAGCCCGCCGTCATCGCCGTCGAGCAGTGCGCGGCGGAATGCCGCCTGGAGCTCACGCAGCGCAGGCATTCGCGTCGACCCGTGCACGTGCCATGCTCTCGGCTGCACGCGCTTCCCCGAGCAGCACCGCGAGCGACGGCAGGGCCTTGTCCCATTCGACGAGGCTCGGCACGAGGCCAAAGCGGGCGAGCGCGCGGCGATAGAGCTGCCACACCGCCGGCGCGACCGGAGAGCCGTGATCGTCGATCAGCAGCGTCCCGCCGCCGCGCGCGACGGGGCTGTGCCCGGCCAAATGGATCTCGCCGACGGCGGCAGTCGGCAGGGCGTCGAGATAATCCTCGGGCGTGCCGCCGAGATTGGCGCAGGCGACATGGATGTTGTTGACGTCGCAAAGCAGGCCGCAGCCGGTGCGCCGGGCCAGCTCGGCCAGGAACTCCGGCTCCGGAATGGTCGAGTGGCGGAAGCGCAGATAGGATGACGGGTTCTCGATGAGAAAGCGCCGGCCCAGCGCGTCCTGCGCGATCGCCACGTTGCGCGCGACGATCGTCAACGACTCTTCCGTATAAGGGAGCGGCAGCAGATCGTTGAGATAGGTGCCGCCGGTGGCGCTCCACGACAGATGCTCCGAAACCAGCATGGGCTCGGTGCGCCCGATGAGTGATTTGAACCGCCGCAAATGCTCCGCGTCGAGTCCCTCGGCGCTGCCGAGCGACAGGCCCACGCCATGCAGGCTCAGCGGATAGTCGCGCCGGATGGCGTCGAGCTGCGCCAGCGCCGGGCCGCCGCCCATGTAGTTCTCGGCATGGACCTCGAGCCAGCCGATGGCGGGGCGGGTCGCGATGATCTCGGCGATGTGCGGCGCGCGCAAGCCGACGCCGATGGCCGCCGGGATGGCCGCATCATGGTCGCCATGGTCGCGCCTGATCATCGAAACCTCGCCCCGCCGCGCGACGGCCTAGGCCTTCTTGGGCGAGAGGCTACCGCCCTCGATCTTCGAGCAGGTGCCGGTCGGGACATAGATCCAGGACGCCGGATCATGCGCCCGCTTCGCCTCGCCGGCGCAGGAATGGCTATTCGAGGAGGCGCAATCGTTCTTGCCCGCGGCGTTGATGCCGTAGCACTTCTCGGCCTGAAAGCTCGGCGTCGGCGCCGGCCCGGCCTTGGCCAGCATCGGCAGCGCGACCGTCGCGCCGATGGCGGAGGCGATGAGGAGGGCGGCCTTGGTGGAATGCTTTTGCATGAAACCGTCTCCAGCTATGCTTGGGTTGATCCGCGGACCGACCCGGCCCCTGCCGGGCGGCCGCATCTCTCCGTTCGCAGCACGGCGTGCATGGTTACACCTCGGGGCTCGGATTCCCGCCAAACTCCGTTCACGCCGGGTAACGACATCGCGAGCGACGCGCAGTGGTCGCGCCTGATGGCGGCGGCGCAGGAGGGCGACCGCGCGGCCTACGAGCGGCTGCTGCGCGACATCCTGCCCTTCATCCGCAGCATCGTCCGCCGCCAGCATCGTGCGCCCGACCGCATCGAAGACGTCGTTCAGGACGTGCTGCTGACGCTGCACCGCGTACGCCACACCTATGACCCGGCGCGACCCTTTGCGCATTGGTTGGCGACTCTGGCGCGGCGGCGGTCAATCGACCTGCTGCGGCGAAAATTCCGCACCGAGGCGTTCGAGGTCGCGGATCAGGACGCCTATGAAACCTTTGCCGACCCTGGAGCGAACGACGAGGAGAGGAGGCGCGAGTGGACCGGCGGCCTGGGCGACGCCGTTGCCGCGCTGCCGGAGCGACAGCGCCAGGCCGTCGAGCTGCTGAAGCTGCGCGAGATGTCGCTGGCCGAGGCATCGCGCGCGAGCGGGTTGTCGGTCGCCGCGCTCAAGGTCAATGTTCACCGCGCGGTCAAGGCGCTGCGGCGGCGGCTGCAGGGAGATTGAGGTGGCGGAGCCGACGGAACGGCTGATCGAGCGACTGGTGGCGGAGGCGCGGCCGGTGCGGCGTCTGCGCCCGCCGACGCGGCGCGCCGCGCTCTGGCTGCTCGCCGTTGCCGCCATCGCCGGCACGGGTATCCTGCTGTTCGCCAATCTCGATGTTTTCGCCCGCCGGATACAGGACCCGAAGTTGGCGCTCGAGCTGACCGCCACGCTGCTGACCGGTATCGCGGCGGTGATGGCCGCATTCCACCTCAGCCTGCCCGACCGCTCGCCGGCCTGGGCGCTGCTGCCGCTGCCGTTTCTCGCCGCGTGGATCGCTACCAGCGGCTACAGCTGTTATCGGCATTGGATCAGCTTCGGCCCGGGCGGCTGGCAGCTCGGCGAGAGCGCGCAGTGCTTCCGCTTCATCCTCGCGGTCAGCGTGCCTCTGGGCGTCAGCCTGCTGCTGCTGCTGCGCCGCGCGGCGCCGCTGACGCCGGTCCGTGTCGCTGCCGTCGGCGGGTTGGGCGTGGCCGCGATCGCAGCGCTCCTGCTGCAGTTCTTCCACCCCTTCGACGTGACCTTCATCGACCTCGGGGTGCACGTCGTGGCCGTCGCCCTCGTCGTGGTCGCCGCGTCGCTGATCGAGCGCGTTTCGCAGAGGCGGCCCGTCGCCGTGCCGTAGCGCCCGCTTCCAGGGCGCGTTGCGTTGCGCCGTGTCGGCCGCCGCAGAACGATTCTCGGCTGGCCCACCGTCGTGCGCTGGCGCGCTTCTTGTGTCGCGCCGACTGATGCAGAGCGGCCTCCACATGACCCACTCGATGGAGCACTCGGATGCAGAGATGTAGGTTTCACGTGACGTGCATCTGCGCGAACGACACGCGCGTTAAGATGTGGTCAGCGCCGTCCGCCGCCGCCGGCGCGGCGGCTTCGCCGTGGGAGCGTTCTTGAGCAGCTCGAGCAGGCGCTCGACGCGCTCGGGCGGGAGCTTGCGGATGCGCTCGGCGAGGAGATTGGCGAGCTCAGTCGCGGCAGGCGAGAGGCCGGCGGTGTCGACGGTGATGCGCGGATGCGAGAGCCGCGCCAGGCGGTGCAGCTCGTCCGCCTCGTCCCAGATGATGTTGAGCTGCGCGCAGATGGCGACGACCATCGCATGCGTCGGCCGCCCGCGCCGGCCATGCTCCAAGGCGGAGAGGTAAGCGGCGGAGACGCCGAGCGCCTCGGCCATCTGCTTCAGGCTGATGCCGCGTTCGCCGCGCAGCTGCCTCAGGCGCACGCCGAAAGGCGTCATCGCCGCCGCCGCAGCAGGAGGTAGAGCGCGCCGGCGCCGCCATGCTTGGGCTGAGCCGCGGCGAAGGCCAGCAGGCGCGCGCGGTTGGGCGCCTCGTTGAGCCAGCGCGGCACGGCGCTGCGCAGGATGCCGCCGCGCCCGGCGCCGCCTTTGCCGGTGATCACCAGGACGCAGCGCCGGCCTGCGTGCTGCGCGCAAGCGAGAAAATCATCGAGCGCCCGATGCGCCTCCTCCTGCGTCATGCCATGGAGATCGAGCCGCGCCTCGATGCCGAGCTCGCCGCGGCGCAAGCGCTCGGCGTTGCGT
>DASVOY010000739.1:0-3076 GCA_036383115.1 Allostellaceae bacterium | reverse complement strand
CGCGCCCGGCGCCAGATCGCCCGCGCGCTGCAACCCCTCGCGGCCGAACGCCTCGCGCACGCCCTCGACCAGCCAATGCGCCGCCTGTGTCCGACGCGCTACCGCCAGGCGGTCGCCCTCGCCGAGCCAACGCCGGTGCTGGGCAATTGCTTCCGCCAGCGCGTCGATGCCTTCGCGCCGGAGCGCCGAGAGCATCAGCACCGGCACCGTCCAGTCGCCCGGCGCGCGCTCGGCGAGGCCGAGCACGCCGAGCGCGTCGCTCCGGGCGCGCTCGGCGGCGTCGCCGAGATCGCTCTTGGTGACGACGACCATGTGTGGAATCTCGACGATGCCGGCCTTCATGAATTGGAGGCTGTCGCCCGACCCGGGCTGGACGCAGAGGACGACGGTATCGGCGGCGCCTGCGACATCGGTTTCCGACTGGCCGACTCCGACCGTCTCGATCAGCACGATGTCGTAGAGCGCACGCATCAGCACCATGGCCGAGACGGTGAGGGCGGCAAGTCCGCCGAGCTTGTCGCGCGCCGCCATGGAGCGCACGAAGACGCCGGCATCGTCGGGATCGGTCCTGAGCCGGGTGCGATCGCCCAGGAGCGCGCCGCCCGAGGCGCGCGACGACGGGTCGACCGCGATGACGCCGACGGTGCGGCCGGCGCCGCGCCAATGGACGATGAGCGCGCCGAGCAGGGTCGACTTGCCGACGCCGGGCGGCCCGGTCACGCCGACGACATGCGCGCGCGGCACGGCATGGGCGGCGTCGAGCAGCGCCAGCGTCGCGTCTTCTTCCGGCGCCTGTTCGAGCCGCGCCAGAGCGGATGCCAGCGCCGCCTTCCCTCCTGCCGCGATAGCGGCGAGGGAAAGCGCAGTCACGCCGTCGTCTCGACCGGAAGCTGCGAGAGGGCTGCCTGGGCGGCGGCGAGGCGGGCGATCGGCACGCGATAAGGCGAGCAGGAGACGTAGTCGAGCCCGACCTCCTGGCAGAAACGCACCGAGGCGGGGTCGCCGCCATGCTCGCCGCAGATGCCGAGCTTCAGGTTGTTGCGCGTCTTGCGCCCGCGCTCGGCGCCGATCTTCATCAGCTCGCCGACGCCGTCGCGGTCGATGGTGATGAAGGGATCGTGTTCGAGGATGCCCTGCTTCTGGTACTCGCCGAGGAAGCTGCCGGCGTCGTCGCGCGACAGGCCGAAGCAGGTCTGCGTCAGGTCGTTGGTGCCGAAGCTGAAGAACTCGGCGGTCTCGGCGATCTCGCCGGCGCGCAGCACGGCGCGCGGCAGCTCGATCATGGTGCCGACCAGATAGGGCACCGTGACGCCCGTCTCCTTCATGACCTCGGCGCCGATGCGGTCGATGCGCTCCTTGAGGATGTCGAGCTCCTTCTTGGTGGCGATGAGCGGGATCATGATCTCGGGTTCGACCGCCTCGCCGGTCTCCTTCATCACCGCGGCGGCCGCCTCGAAGATGGCGCGCGCCTGCATGTCGTAGCTCTCGGGCCCGGTGATGGCGAGGCGGCAGCCGCGATGGCCGAGCATCGGATTGGACTCATGCAGGGCATGGGTGCGGTGGCGGATCGTGCCGATGTCCTTGCCCGTGCTCCTGACCAGCACCTGCATCTCCTCGTCGGTCTTGGGCAGGAACTCGTGGAGCGGCGGGTCGAGCAGCCGGATGGTCACGGGCAGCCCCTTCATGGTGCGGAATATCTCGATGAAATCCTTGCGCTGCATCGGCAGGATCTTGGCCAGCGCCTTGCGGCGGCCCTCGGAGTCATCGGCCAGGATCATCTCGCGCACGGCGACGATGCGATCCTCATCGAAGAACATGTGCTCGGTGCGACACAGCCCGATACCTTCGGCGCCGAAGCGGCGGGCCGTGCGCGCGTCGAGCGGGGTGTCGGCATTGGCGCGCACGCCCATGGTGCGGACATCGTCGGCCCAGGCCATGAGGGTGGCGAAGTCGCCGGAGAGCTCCGGCTGGATGGTGGGCACCTCGCCCAGCATGACCTCCCGGTGGAGCCATTGATGGTGATGACGTCGCCGGCTTTCACCGTGTGCTCGCGCACGGTGATGGTGCCGGCCTTGTAATCGATGCGCAGCTCGCCCGCGCCGGCGACGCAGGCGCGGCCCATGCCGCGCGCCACCACGGCGGCGTGGCTGGTCATGCCGCCGCGCGCGGTGAGGATGCCCTTGGCGGCGTGCATGCCGTGTATGTCCTCCGGGCTGGTCTCGATCCGCACCAGGATCACCGCCTCGCCCTTCCCCGCGCGCTTTTCCGCCTCGTCGGCCGAGAACACGGCGACGCCCGAGGCGGCGCCCGGCGAGGCCGGCAGGCCGCGCGCCAGCACGGTCTTCGCCGCCTTGGGATCGAGGGTCGGGTGGAGGAGCTGGTCGAGCGATTCGGGCTCGATGCGCCGGATCGCCACGTCCTTGCCGATGAGGCCGCCATTCGCCATATCGACCGCGATCTTGAGCGCGGCCGGCGCGGTGCGCTTGCCGGTGCGGGTCTGCAGCATGAAGAGCTTGCCCTGCTGCACCGTGAACTCGATGTCCTGCATGTCGCGGTAATGCTGCTCCAGCTTGGCGCGCACCTTCTGCAGCTCGGCGAAGACGGCAGGCATCACCTCTTCCATTGCCGGAAGCGGCGAGTTGTTGGCCTTCTTGCCGGCGATGGTCAGGTGCTGCGGCGTGCGGATCCCCGCCACCACGTCCTCGCCCTGGGCATTCACCAGGTACTCGCCATAGAACTCGTTGGCGCCGGTCGAGGGATTGCGCGTGAAGGCGACGCCGGTGGCGCAATCCTCGCCCATGTTGCCGAACACCATCGCCTGCACGTTGACCGCGGTGCCCCAGTCGGCCGGGATGCCGTGGAGGCGGCGATAGGTGATGGCGCGCTGGTTCATCCACGAGCCGAAGACCGCGCCGACGGCGCCCCAGAGCTGCTCCTGCGGGTCCTGCGGGAAGGGCTTGCCGAGCTCGCGCTGGACGACGCCCTTGTAGCCGGCGATGACCCCTTTCCAGTCGTCCGCCTTGAGCTCGGTATCGAGCGTGACGCCGAGATCGAGCTTGGTGTTCTCCAGCAGATC
>DASVOY010000738.1:0-6705 GCA_036383115.1 Allostellaceae bacterium | reverse complement strand
CTCATCCATCTCTGGGATGTGGCGGCCGGGCGCGAGAGCCTGGTCCATTTCCTGGAGGATGTACCCACCGTCGTCGTGCCGGGCCTGCTGATCCTGAAGCTGGCGCGGCCGCGCTCTCGTTTTCCCAAGGAGGATGCTTATGCTCAGATGGCTGATGCGGCGGCGGATCGCCGCGTTCGAGAGGGCCTATGATTACGACATGGACTATGCCCGCGAGATCCTCGAGGTGAGTCCGCGCGCGCTCGCCGCCTATGGCCGCATCGAGGGCCTGGCGCGCTATTGCCACGGCGTGCCGAAGGACGCCTTCCACGCCGCAAGGCTGGTCGCCGCCCGCTGGGAGGATTGCGGGCCTTGCACGCAGCTCGTCGTCACCATGGCGGAGCGCGCCGGCGTCGCGCCCGAGGTGCTGCGGGCGGTGCTCGCCCGCGACGAGCGCGCTATGAGCGACGACGCGGCGCTGGGCTTCCGCTTTGCCGAGGCCGTGCTCGCGCATGAGCTGCGGGCCGACGAGCTGCGCGAGGAGATCGTCAAGCGCTGGGGCCGGCACGCCCTCGTGTCGCTGGGCTTCGCCATCGCCGCGGCGCGCGTCTTTCCGACGGTGAAATATGCGCTGGGGCACGGCAAGGCATGCACGCGCATCACGATCGGCGGCGCGGTCGTGCCGGTGCTGCGCGAGGCGGCGTGAGCGACGCGGCGCCGGGCGACGCCCACGAATTCGAGGCCCATCGCCGCCATCTGATGGGCCTCGCCTATCGCATGCTCGGCTCGCTCGCCGAAGCCGAGGACGCGGTGCAGGAGGCCTATATACGCTGGCACGCCGCCGACCGCGCCGCTATCACCAGCCCGCGCGCCTTCCTCTCGACCATCGTCACGCGGCTCTGCCTCGACCAGCTCAAATCGGCGCGTGCCCGACGCGAGAGCTATGTCGGCCCATGGCTGCCCGAGCCGGTGCTCGACGACGCCGTGCTCGCCGCCGAGACCGCAAGCGATTACGCGCATGACCTGTCGGTCGCACTGATGCTGGCGTTGGAGCGGCTGTCGCCGCTCGAGCGCGCCGCCTTCCTGCTGCACGCCGTCTTCGACATGGGTTTCGCCGAAATCGCCGCGACGCTCCGCCGCGGCGAGGCCGCCTGCCGCCAATTGGCCGCGCGGGCGCGCGACCATGTGCGCGCGGCCCGGCCGCGCTTCACTGTCTCGGCCAGCGACGGCGCGAGGCTCGCCCAGGCGTTCCGCGCGGCGGCAGCGAGCGGCGATGTGGCGGCGCTCGCGCGCCTTCTCGCCGAGGATGCCGTGCTCTACAGCGATGGCGGCGGCAAGCGCCTTGCCGCGCTCAACCCGATTTACGGTCGCGACAACATCGCGCGCTTCCTGGCCGGGATTGCGCGCAAGGACCCATCGATCGGGCGCTTGCGCGTGCAGCCCGCGCGCATCAACGGATCGGCAGGCTTCATCCTCGGCGAGCGCGATGGAGAGCGCCAGACCATCGCCTTCGACATCCGCGACAACCTGGTGGCGGCCATCTACATCGTGGTCAATCCCGACAAGCTGCGTCGCCTCGCCGGGTGATGCTCACTTTTCGATGGCGGCGTAGATCATGTCGCGCAGCAGGGCGCGGTAGCGGGTGCGCTTCGACGGCGACTGCATCATGAAGACGACGAACATGTCCTCCTTCGGGTCGACCCAGAACGCCGTGCCGCCGGCGCCGCCCCAATTGTATTCGCCGGGCGAGCTGTTGACGGGGGAGACGCCGGCCTCGCGCCGCACGGCGAATCCCAACCCGAAGCCGTAGCCCGGGCCGGGCAGGTAATAGGGCCCCGGCACCACCGCCGTGCCAAGCTGGTCGGCGGTCATGTAGGCGACCGTCTTCGGCCCGAGCAGGCGCTTGCCGTCGAGCGTGCCGCCGTTGAGCAGCATCTGCAGGAAGCGCGCATAGTCGCTCGCGGTCGACATCATGCCGCCGCCGCCCGATTCCCACTTCTGAGCGACGCGCGGATCGCCGAACGTGGCGCCGGCGCCGATGGTGCGGTCGTTGGCGAAGGGCTCGGCGATGCGGCCCTGCTTGCTCTGGTCGGTGACGTAGAAGCTGGTGTCCTTCATGCCGAGCGGGTCAAGGATGCGTTCCTTCTCGAAGGCGAGGAGCGTCTTGCCGGAGACCACCTCGACGAGCCGGCCGAGCACGTCGGTCGAGTGGCTGTAGTCCCATGTCGTGCCCGGCTGATAGACGAGGGGCAGCTTGGCGATGCGATCGACGAACTCGGCGTTGGTGAAGTCGCCGTCCAAGAGGTTGGCCTCGACATAGAGCTTCTTGACCGCGCCCTCGCCGAAGAAGCCGTAGGTCAGGCCGGAGCTGTGGCGCATCAAGTCCTGGATCGAGATGGCGCGCTTCGCCGGCACCAGCTCGAGCTTCGCCGGCCCGCCGGAGGAATCCGTCGTCTGGACGCCGACCTGCGGCCCGGCGAGCTGCGGCAGGTACTTGCCGACGGGATCGTCGAGCGTGATGCGCCCTTCTTCGAACAGCGTCATCGCCGCCACGGTGGTGATCGGCTTGCTCATGGAGTAGATGCGGAAGATGGCATCCTTGCCCATCGGCGTCTTGGCCTGGGGGTCGAGCAGGCCGAAATTCTCGAAATAGGCGACCTTGCCGTGCCGCGCGATGAGCAGGACCGCGCCGGGGATCTCGCCCTTGTCGATATTGCCGCGCAGCATCTCGCCGATGCGCCCCAGCCGCTCGCTGGAGAAGCCGAGCTCGTCCGGCTTCGCGGTCGGCAAGCCTTGCGCCAACGCCAATGGTGTGAGCGTCAGCCAGGCTGCAGCGAGCACGATGATGCGGCGATAGATCTTCATGTGGACTCGATCCCCCCTCGGTTGCGCCATGGTCAGCCGGCGCGGTTGCGGACACTCTAGCCTGTCGCGCCCCGTTCGCCCAGCGGTTGCCCGCCCTGCGTGGGGCGGGTATACCGGCGACGTCCAGCCACGGGAGCAACGATCATGGTCGTCATGCCGCCCTCCGTCGCGATCGTCACCTTCTATGCCGGACTCAACGCGGTCATCGCGTTCGTGCTGGCGGCGCTCGTCATCCGCCAGCGCCAGAAGACCAGGACCGTGTTCGGGACCGGCGGGCATCTGCCGCTCGAGCAGGCGATCCGGGCGCATGGCAATTTCGTCGAATACGTGCCGCTGATCCTGCTCCTGATGCTGCTGCTGGAACTCGGCGGGCTCGGTGCGCTTTGGCTGCACCTCATGGGCGTCGCCCTCACCCTGGGCCGCCTCCTTCATGCCTGGGGGCTCTCGACCACGCACCGAGGGTCCTTCGGCCGCAGCGCCGGCATCGCCCTCACCTGGCTCGCCATGCTGGCGGCGATCGTGCTCTGCATCGTCCGCGGCGCGGTGGCGCTCGCCGGCGCGCAAGGCGGCATCATCGGCTGAGACTCAGCCCAGCGCGATCTCGCCGTCGATCTCATGGCTGAGGCCGATGGCCGGAATGGTGAGCACGACCTTGGCCTTGAGCTTGGCGTTGCCTTTGACCTTGCCCTCGGCCACCGCCTTGCGCACCGCGTTCTCGATCTCGCGCTGCGAGGTGACGCCGACGACCTTGAGGAACTTGCGAACCTCCATATTGAAGCGGTCTTCGTCCATGGCGACCTCCGAGGGGAAACGGGATGGTGGCGGGCAGGCGCCCGCGGGCCTATTCTCCTCTAAACACGCCATTGCTGGGAGGAGGAAATGAAGCTCACGCCGGCCCAGACCGCCGAGTTCGAGGAGCAGGGCTATCTGTTCCTGCCGAGCCTGTTCTCGCCCGAGGAGATGGACATCCTCAACGCCGAGGTCCCCGGCCTCTTCGCGCAGCAGCGTGAGGAGGTGTGGCGCGAGAAGGGCACGGACGCGCCGCGCTCGGCCTTCTACGTCCAGACCTGGAACGAGGCGTTCGCGATCCTCGCGCGCCATCCGCGCCTGGTCGAGCCGGGCACGCAACTCCTCGGCTCGGACAAGCTCTACATGCACCAGTTCAAGATCAACGCCAAGGCCGCCTTCGACGGTGCGGTGTGGCAGTGGCACCAGGATTACGCCACCTGGTACGAGGACGACGACATGCCGTCGCCGCGGGCGATGAACATCGCGCTCTTCCTGGCCGAGGCCAACGAGTTCAATGGCCCGCTGATGTTCATTCCGAAGAGCCATCGCCTCGGCCGGCTCGAGGCCGGCCACGACGTGACGACGACGAGCTACCCGCTGTGGACGATCGACAAGACGACGATCACGCGCCTCGTCGAGGAGGGCGGCATCGTCGCGCCGAAAGGCCCGCCGGGCTCGGTGCTGTTGTTCCACGGCAATCTCGTCCACGCCTCGGGCTCGAACCTGACGCCGTGGTCGCGCTGGATCGTCTATCTCTCGCTCAACCGATGCGACAATGCGATCCGCCGCTTCAAGCGCCCGACCTGGATCGCCAACCGCGACTTCACCCCCATCGACATGCTGCCGGACGATTGCCTCCTGGAATACGGGCGCAAGCGGCGCGCCGTCGCGGAGGGGTCGCGCATGAATCTCTCCGCGAAGCTCCGCGCGCGCGCGGAAGCCGGCAAGCCCGTCCGCATCGGCCTCATCGGCGCCGGCAAGTTCGGCTCGATGTTCCTGGCGCAGGCGCCGCGCACGCCGGGCCTCCATGTCGCGGCGATCGCCGATCTCGCGCCGGCGCGGGCGCGGGAGGCGCTCGAGCGTGTCGGCTGGCCGTCCGAGCGATATGCGGCGCGCTCGCTCGACGAGGCGGTGCGGCGCGGCAGCACCTTCATCACCGATGATGCGGTCGCGATGATCGCCGCTTCCGGCATCGACGTGGTGATCGACGCCACCGGCCATCCGCCTTCGGGCATCCGCCATGCGCTGCTCTGCTGCGAGCACGGCAAGCACATCGTCATGGTCAATGTCGAGGCCGACGTACTCGCCGGTCCGTTGTTGGCGCGCCGTGCGGCGGAGGCGGGCATCGTCTACTCCATGGCTTATGGCGATCAGCCGGCGCTCATTGCCGAGCTGGCCGACTGGGCGCGGGCCGCCGGCTTCGAGGTCGTCGCGGCCGGGAAGGGGACGAAGTACCTGCCGGAATACCATGCCTCGACGCCCGACACGGTGTGGGGCCATTACGGGCTTTCGCCGGAGCAGGCCAGGCTCGGCGGCATGAACGCGCAGATGTTCAACTCCTTCCTCGACGGCACCAAATCCGCGATCGAGATGGCGGCGGTGGCGAATGCGACCGGGCTGACGCCGGCCGCCGATGGCCTCGGATTTCCCGCCTGCGGCGTCGACGATTTGCCGCGCCTGCTGAAGCCGCGAAGCGCGGGCGGGGTGCTCCAGCACAAGGGGCAGGTCGAGGTGATCTCCTCGCTCGAGCGCGACGGCCGGCCGGTGTTCCGCGATTTGCGCTGGGGCGTCTACGTCACCTTCGAGGCGCCGAGCGAGTATGTCCGCCGCTGCTTCGCCGAATACGGGTTGATGACCGACCCGAGCGGGCGTTACGCCGCCATGTACAAGCCCTATCACCTGATCGGGCTCGAGCTCGGCATCTCCGTGGCGAGCGTCGCCTTGCGCGGCGAGCCGACGGGTGCCGCGACCGGCTTCCGCGGCGACGCCGTGGCCACGGCGAAGCGCGGCCTCAAGCCCGGCGAGGTGCTCGACGGCGAGGGCGGGTTCACCGTCTATGGAAGGCTCATGCCGGCGGCGGACTCGCTCGCGCTGGGGGCCTTGCCGATCGGGCTCGCGCATGGTGTCCGGCTTACCCGCGCCGTGGGCGCCGGCGAGACGGTGCGCTGGGCCGATGTCGCCGCCGATGACGGCGAACAGGCGGTGCAGGTGCGGCGCGAGATGGAGGCGACGTTCCGCCGCGAGTGGGGCAATGCCGCGGGCGAGCGCGGTGCCGCGGCGGAATGAGCGACAAAGTCCTCCTCGTCACCGGCGGCGGCCGCGGCATCGGCGCCGCGATCTGCAGATTGGCCGGCCGGCGCGGCTACAGCGTCGCCGTCAATTATTTAGGCAATGTCGAAGCGGCCGAAGCGGTGGTCGGCGACAGTGCGCGCGGGGGCGGCCGCGCCGTGGCGATCCGCGCCGATGTCTCGCGCGAGGCGGAGGTCGAGCGGCTCTTTGCCGAGACCGAGCGGCGGCTCGGCCGCCTCACCCATCTCGTCAACAATGCGGGGATCACCGGCCGCGCGTCGCGGCTCGACGAGGTGCCGGTCGCGACGCTCGAGGCCGTCTTCGACCTCAACATCCTCGGCGCCTTCCTCTGCGCCCGCGCCGCGGCGCGGCGTCTCTCGACGCGCCATGGCGGACAGGGCGGCGCCATGGTCAACCTGTCTTCCGGCGCGGCCACCATCGGCAGCCCTGGTGAATGGGTGTGGTATGCCGCCTCCAAGGCAGCCATCGACACGCTCACCCTCGGCCTCGCACGCGAGCTGGCGCTGGAAGGCGTGCGCGTCAATGCGGTGGCGCCGGGCTTGACGGATACCGAGCTGCATCACACCTCGGGCATCGAGGATCGCCTTGGCAAGCTCGCGCCCATCGTACCAATGGGCCGCGCCGCCAGCCCCGAGGAGGTCGCCGAGACCGTCCTCTTCCTCCTCTCTGACGCCGCCTCCTACGTCACCGGCGCGGTGTTGCGCGTCGCTGGCGGCCGCTGAGCCGCAGCGGCGGCTTTTTGCGCTGGCGCGCGTTTTTCGC
>DASVOY010000737.1:0-4819 GCA_036383115.1 Allostellaceae bacterium | reverse complement strand
GATCACCGCGCCCGAGAGGATGTGCGCGCCGACCTCCGAACCCTTCTCGACGACGCAGACCGAGACCTCGTGACCTTGCTCCTGGCTGAGCTGGCGCAATCGGATCGCCGCAGCGAGGCCGGCCGGGCCGGCGCCGACGATGACCACGTCATATTCCATGCGGTCGCGCTGCATCACTCCCCTCGGCCCGCGAATGGCCGTCAATATAGTGAATGGTGCTTAAAGAGCCAGAGGCGAGGTATTACCTTGGGCCGCATGAACGACTTGCAATCCCTGACCCATCTGCTGCGCTGGTACATCGCCATGGGCGCCGACGAGGCCATCGCCGATGCACCTGTCGACCGCCTCGCGCCGGCACAAACGCAGCCGAAGCCGGCAGCTCCACCGCCCCCGCTCATGCCGTCGGCGCAGCGCGCCGCCGCAGCCGCGCCCCCCAGCCGCGAAGCGCCCGGCGCGGCGGGCGCGCATCGTCTCGCCGCCGGCGCGACGACGCTCGCCGAACTCGAGGCGGCGGTGCGGGCTTTCGAGGGCTGCGCCCTGAAGCGCACCGCCACCAACACCGTCTTCGCCGATGGCGTGCCGGATGCGCCGCTGATGGTGATCGGCGAGGCGCCAGGGGCGGACGAGGACCGGCTGGGGCGGCCCTTCGTCGGGCGCGCCGGGCAGATGCTCGACCGCATGCTGGCGGCGATCGGCTTCGACCGCCGCAAGAACGCCTACATCACCAACGTGCTGTTCTGGCGCCCGCCCGGCAACCGCAAGCCGACCGACGAGGAGATCGCCGCCTGCCTGCCCCTCGTGCGGCGCCATATCGCGCTCCTCGCCCCCAAGGCCGTGCTGTTGTGCGGCGGTACGGCGACGACCGCCCTCCTCGGGCGGGCCGAGGGGATCACCAGGCTCAGGGGACGCTGGTTCGACCTCGAGGCCGAGGGCCTGAGCGGCCCCGTTCCGGCCTTGGCCACCTATCATCCTTCCTTCCTGCTGCGGGCCCCGGCCCGCAAAAATGAAGCGTGGCGGGATTTACTTGCGCTCCAGTCCAAACTGAGGGACGGGCAGTAACCTGCGGGAATCTGTAAGCATCTCCTAGCCTTGTCCAAATTGCCTTGTTTTTAACCAGCATTTTTGCTTGCCAAATGCAATCCAATTAGTCTATTGGATTGGCATGCAGGGCAGGAGATATCGGCTCCTGCCGGGTAGGACTTGGGCGAGGATCGGTATTTTTGTTGCGCTCGCCGCTGTACTGCCCGGCTCTCTGGCAACGTTCTCCGGCAACGCCGCGGCGCAATCGGTCCGCACCTCGGCGCTAACCCCGGGGGCGGAGCGTCTGCGCGAGGCCGATCTGCCGTCGGTTCTCGCCAGCAGCGACGCACAACGCTACCGCCGCATCTTTGGCCTCCAGGGCACCGGCCAATTCGCCGCCGCCAATCGCGACATCGCCCAGCTCAAGGACAAGCTGCTGATCGGCGCCGTCCTGGCGCAGCGCTATCTCCATCCGCGCTACCGTCCCAGCTATGCGGAACTCTCGCGCTGGCTCGCCCAGCACGCCGACGAGCCCAACGCCAAGGCGATCTACGCCCTCGCCCTGAAGCGCCGGCCGGCGGGTGCTGCGGAGCCGACCACGCCGGTCGTCGCCGCGCTCATCCCGCGCGGTCTCGGCGACGAGGCCGTCGATGCCTCGGCCCTCGACACGGGATCCGAGCAGAAGGTCCTCGGCCGCAGCGACCGCCGCCGCGCGGAGGAGCTCCAGGGCGAGATCCGCGGCCTCGCCTTCTCGGCGCCGCGCAAGGCGGAGTTGATGCTGGGCGGCAACGAAGCGAGGCGCCTCCTCGACGAGGACGACAGCGACGAGCTGCGCGTCCTGGTGGCGGAGGGCTATCTCGCCGCCGGCCAGGCGCAGCAGGCGCTGATGCTGAGCGCCCACGCGCACAGCGCCGGCTATGCCCCCGCCGGCCATTGGTATGCCGGCCTCGCTGCCTGGCGGCTGGGCCGGCTCGGTGAGGCACGCGGCCATTTCCAGGCGCTCGCCCGCGCCCGCGGCCAGTCCGGCTGGACCATCGCCGCCGCCGCGTTCTGGGCGGCGCGCGTCGAACTCAGGAGCGGCCGACCCGAGCTCTTCACCTACTGGCTCGGCATCGCCGCCGAGCATCCCCGCACCTTCTACGGTCTCCTCGCCCGCCACACCCTCGGCGTCGACACCAATTTCGACTTCGACGGCGACCCCTTCACCGAGGTCGATGCGGAGATGCTGCAGGGCCAGCCGGCCGGGCGCCGGGCGCTCGCCCTGCTGCAGCTCGGCGACACTCCGCGCGCCGAGGCGGAGCTTCGGACGCTTGCGGCGCGCGGCTCGCCGGCCCTGATCGAGGCGCTGATCGGGCTCGCCGACCGCGCCAACATGCCAGCCTTGAGCCTGCAGCTCGCCGGGCTGACCGCCGAGGGTGCCGGCAGGCGCCACCACGCGCTCTATCCGGTGCCGCGCTGGACGCCGCTCGGTGGCTTCACCGTCGACCGCGCGCTGGTCTTCGCGGTGATGCGCCAGGAATCGCAGTTCCTCGCCGACGCCAGGAGCTATGCCGGCGCCATGGGCGTGATGCAGCTCATGCCGGCCACCGCCCACGCCATGGCGCGCCGCGCCGGCGTCGCGCTCAGCAGTCGCGACAAGCAGCGCATGCGCGACGCCCTCGCCGATCCCGAGGTCAACATGGCGCTGGCGCAGGAATACATCACGGAGCTGATGCAGGACGGGCACATCAAGGGCAATCTGCTGCTGCTCGCCGCCGCCTATAATTGCGGTCCGGGCGCGCTGCAGCGCTGGCAGTCCGATCCGCAGCTGCGCAAGGACCCGCTGCTCTTCGTCGAGAGCATCCCGTCGCATCAGACGCGCGTTTTTACTCAGCGGGTGCTGACGAATTACTGGATCTACCGCCAGCGCCTCGGGCAGTCCGCGCCCGATCTCGACGCGCTTGCCGCCGGCGAATGGCCGACCTATACCGCTCTGGATCGCCCTCCGGAGCCGGAGCGTCGCCATGCCGAGAATCGATGAGTCGCGCCCCTTCCTCCCGGTCAACATCGCCGTCCTGACCGTCTCGGACACGCGCAAGGAGGCCGACGACAAATCCGGCCAGACGCTGGCCGACCTCATCACCGCCGGCGGCCACCGCGTCGCCCAGCGCCGCATCGTCAAGGACGACAAGGCGGCGATCGTCGCGCAGCTCCGCGCCTGGATCGCCGATCCCGCCATCGACGTGGTGATCGCGACCGGCGGCACCGGCGTCACCGGACGCGACGTGACGCCCGAGGCGTTCCACGCGGTCTATGAGAAGGAGATCGCCGGCTTCGGCGAGCTGTTCCGCTGGCTGAGTTACCAGAAGGTCGGCACCTCGACGATCCAGAGCCGCGCCACCGCTGGGGTCGCCGGCGGCACCTATCTCTTCGCGCTGCCGGGCTCGCCCGGCGCCTGCCGCGACGGCTGGGAGGACATCATCAGGCACCAGCTCGACAACCGGCACCGCCCCTGCAACCTGGTCGAGCTCATGCCGCGCCTCCAGGAGCACCTCAAGCGGGCATCCGGCGGCTGACGCCGTCGCCGCTCAAGCGGCGCGGGCGTGCGCCGGTCGCATCATCGTCAGCGGCCGCGGCAGATTGTGCACGAGCCAGCGATCGATCGCATGCCGGCTGCGGTAGTACACCAACCCCGCCACGATAACCGCGACGCCGATCAGCGACAGCGCAAACGGGAAAAGCAGCGAATCCTTGAACACCTCGCCGGCGAGGTGTCCGAGGTAGCCGGCGACGCCCAAGGTGCCGAACACCATATAGGCGCGGCGATGCAGGAAAAGCGATAGAGCCAGCAAACCGACATTGATGAGGCAATAGATCGCCTTCGATAATTCGCTGTCGCTGTCGAGCATCGACATGCCGCCCCAGAAGCTCAGCAGCCCGAAGAGGTGCAGCCAGAAGGCGAAGTCGCCGCGACTGCGGACATCGACCCACCACGCGACCGCCAGCACGCCAAGTCCGAACCAGAGGGATACGATCTCGCGCTTCTCCCATGCAAGGTTCCCGCTGTTCCAATCGATGCCGAAGATCCAGGGCGTCAAATCCATCGACATGAACCACAGCCCGACGGCGATGGGCATGGTGAGAAACGGGAAGCGATAGAACAGCAGTGCAAGGACGCCCGCGACAACGGCGGCCGCGTCCATGAACAGCCAGCTGCCCTTGATCCACGCGAAGAAGTCACGATAGGCGCCGGGGTCGCCGTGACTCCACCAACCGAGGGCGTCTTGGACGCCATAGGTCGCCAGCGGCGCCATGGCCACGGCCACGGTCACCAGCAATCCACCGGGTATGTGCAGATTGCGCCGGTGCCAGAGGAAGTGGCCGGCAGCACCGAAGACGACCGCGTACGCAACCGCGGTCAGTGTGAGCGCTCGCCCGCCGAATCGGCTGAAGGCGTTGGTCGAGAACAGGCCCATCGCAGTGATGACAATGAGCGCCCCGGCGTACCAGAGTACGTGCATGGCATCGAACTGCGGGCGCCCCGCTTCGGCACGCCGCTGGTCAAGGAATCGTGCCAGCGCCGCGGCGGTCGCAGCATCGAGGATGCCCTTAGCCACAGCCGCATCGAGATCCTGCCTGCCGGTTTGCATGTGCCTACGAGCCTCAATCTTGGTTGCGCCTGTCCGCGCAGCGCTCGCCAATGATGGTCGGACAGCATCCGTTAAGATCCGTTTACTCGCCAGCGGGCATAGGACGCCGCGTCGTCCACGTCCTCGAGCGTCTCGAGGAAGGTCACGGACAGTGCCCGCGGCAATCCGGC
>DASVOY010000736.1:0-4096 GCA_036383115.1 Allostellaceae bacterium | reverse complement strand
GAACGAGGTCTCGTCGAGGCCGGGCTCCAGCTCCTCGATCGGGTAGTTGTGCGGCACATAGGCGGTGAAGGCGATCTGGGCGAAGGGCACCGCCTTGTCGGTGCCGGCGACCGTGTATTTGCCGTCCTTGAACTCGATATCCGCCTCGGACGCCTCGAGCAGGTGGGCGGCGATCTTCTTGCCCTTGTTCACCACTTTGTCGAGCGACTTGACCAGCGCCGAGCCGCCGACCGGCAGCGAACGCGAGCCGTAGGTGCCCATGCCGAAGGGGATCTTGTCGGTGTCGCCATGGACGACCTCGACCATCTCGATCGGCACGCTGAGGCGATCCGACACGATCTGGGCGAAAGTCGTCTCATGGCCCTGGCCGTGGCTGTGCGTGCCCGTGAACACGCTGATCGAGCCGGTGGGATGGACGCGCACCTCGGCCGTCTCGTAAAGGCCGGCGCGCGCGCCGATCGCACCGGCAAGCGCGGAGGGCGCGATGCCGCAGGCCTCGATGTAGGTGGCGATGCCGATGCCTCGCAGCTTGCCGCGCTTCGCCGCCTCCTGGCGCCGCTTCTCGAACCCCGCGTAATCCGCGGATTTCAGCGCCATGTCGAGGGTCGCGGCGTAGTCGCCGCTGTCATAGACCAGCGCCACCGGCGTCTGGTAGGGGTAGGCATCCTTGGCGATGAAGTTGCGGCGGCGCAGCTCGACCGGATCGATCTTCGTCTCGCGCGCGGCCGCATCGACGAGGCGCTCGACGACGAAGCACGCCTCCGGCCGCCCGGCGCCGCGATAGGCGTCGACCGGCACGGTGTTGGTGAAGGCGGCCTTCACCTCGGCATAGATCGCGGGCGTCGTGTAGGTGCCGGCGAGCAAGGTCGCGTAGAGATAGGTCGGGACCGAGGTGGAGAAGGTGGAGAGATAGGCGCCGAGATTGGCCTGCGTCGCGACGCGCAGCGCCAGGAACTTGCCGTTCTTGTCGAGGGCGAGCTCGGCCGTCGTGACGTGGTCGCGCCCCTGGGCGTCGGAGGCGAAGCTCTCGGAGCGGTCCGCCGTCCACTTGATCGGCTTGCCGACCTTGCCGGCGGCCCAGGTGATGATCGCCTCCTCGGCATAGTGGAAGATCTTCGAGCCGAAGCCGCCGCCGACGTCAGGCGCCACCACCCGCAGCTTGTGCTCGGGCAGCTGCAGCACAAAGGCGCCCATCAGCAGGCGGATGACATGCGGGTTCTGGCTTGTGGTGTAGAGCGTGTATTCGCCGGTGCCGCGATCGAACTCGCCAATCGCCGCGCGCGGCTCGAGCGGGTTGGCGACGAGACGGTTGTTGACGATCTCGAGGCGCGTCACATGCGCTGCCTTGGCGAAGGCGGCGTCGACCGCGGCCTTGTCGCCGATGTGCCAGTCGTAGCAGAGATTGCCGGGCGCGCCGTCATGGAGTTGGGGCGCGCCGGGCTTCAGCGCGTCCTCGGCGGTGACCGCGGCGGGCAGCACGTCATAGTCGATCTCGATAAGCTCGGCCGCGTCCCTGGCCTCGGCGCGCGAGGCGGCGATGACCACGGCCACGGGGTCGCCGACGTGGCGCACCTTGCCCTGCGCCAGCACGGGATGCGGCGGCTCGGCCATTGGCGTGCCGTCCTTCGACTTGATCAGCCAGCCGCAGGGCAGGCCGCCCACCTGCATGTCGGCGCCGGTGAAGACGGCGACGACGCCCGGCGCGTCCTTCGCGACGGCCGTGTCGATCTTGCCGATCTTGGCATGCGCGTGCGGGCTGCGCAGGATGTGAGCGTAAACTTGGCCGTGACGGTTGATGTCGTCGGTGTAGGTGCCTTGCCCGGTAAGGAAGCGCGCATCCTCCTTGCGGCGGACTGGGACGCCGATGCCCTGGGCGGTCATCGGACTGTCCTCGCCATGGCTTCCGTGCCGGCCTGAATGGCCTTCACGATGTTGTGGTAGCCGGTGCAGCGGCAGAGATTGCCCTCGAGCCACTCGCGGATCTGATGCTCGGTCGGGTTCTTGTTGCGCTTGGCGAAATCGACCGCGCTCATCACCATGCCCGGCGTGCAGAAGCCGCATTGGAGGCCGTGATGCTCGCGGAAGGCGGCCTGCATCGGGTGCAGCTCATTGCCGTTGGCGAGGCCCTCGATCGTCGTCACCGAAGCGCCCTCGGCCTGCACCGCCAGCATGGTGCAGCTCTTCACCGAGACGCCGTCGACATGGACCACGCAGGCGCCGCATTGGCTGGTGTCGCAGCCGACATGGGTGCCGGTGAGGCCGAGATGCTCGCGCAGCAGCTGGACAAGCAAGGTGCGCGACTCCACCTGCGCGGTCGCCTTCTTGCCGTTCACCGTCAAGGACACGGTGGCCATTGGACCTTCTCCCTTTATGTTTGTTCGCTATCGGGCGCATGGCGCCAAGCAGCGCCACAAGCCGGTTTGTCGCAAGTGTCCTGCACCGGCGGCACCGGGTCAAGCCGCTCCTGGAGCAACCCTCAATGGCCGCCGCCGCGCGTGAAGAAATAGAGCAGGATCGCCACCACGATGGCGAGCCCGGCGACCCAGGCAAGGGGCGGCAGTCTCCTTCCCGTCGGCGGCGGCACGGCGGGACGCTGCGCCGCCGTCTCGAGGCCGACCGGCTGCGCGGCGGCCGCGCCGGGGCCGCCGACCGCCTCGGAGAAGCGGGTGAAGAAATCGTCGGCCATCTTGCGCGCGGTGGCGTCGATGAGGCGCGAGCCGATCTGAGCGAGCTTGCCGCCGACATGCGCCTCCACGGTGTAGGTGAGGAGCGAGGCGGCGCCGTCATCGGCAAGCCGCACCGTCGCGCCGCCCTTGGCGAAGCCGGCGGCGCCGCCGCTGCCTTCGCCGGTGATCTTGTAGCCGTTGGGCGGATCGAGATCGGACAGCGTCACCTTGCCGCCGAAGCGCGCCTTCACCGGGCCGACCTTGGCGGTGACCTTGGCGGCGAGCTGGGTGTCGGAGAGCTTCTCGATCTCCTCGCAGCCGGGGATGCTCTGCTTCAGGATCTCGGGATCGTTGAGCGCTTCCCACACCTTCTGGCGCGGCGCGGGAATGCGGAATTCGCCGGTCATATCCATGGCGCCTATCCTTGGGCTGTCTTGTTCCATCGACCCTATCGCGCAGGGAGAGGCGGGGCAAGCGCACCGCCGCGGCGGTTGGCGACGGCGCCCGCGGGCGCCATAGTCCGGCGATGAGCGCACTGCCGCGGGGCTTGGACGACGTCGCCGCCCTTGCCGCGGCGGCGCCCTTCGTCGGGCTGCTGCTGACCATCGCGCTGGCGCCGCTGGTCGCGGCCCATTTCTGGCACCGACATTACGGCAAATGCGCCACCTTCTGGGCACTCGCCTCTCTTGTGCCCGATGTCGTGAGGAACGGCGCGAGCGCCGTCCTTCACGAACTAACGGCAACGGCGCTGATCGAGTATCTGCCGTTCATCCTGCTGCTGGGCGCGCTCTTCGCCGTCGCCGGCGGCTTGCGCCTCACCGGTGCGCCGCATGGCGGGCCGGCGGTCAACACGGCGATGCTGGCGCTGGGCGCGGCCATGGCGAGCTTCATCGGCACCACCGGCGCGGCGATGGTGATGATCCGGCCGATGATCCGCGCCAACCGTCACCGCCGCCGCACCCAGCACATCTTCGTGTTCTTCATCCTGCTCGTCGCCAATGCCGGTGGCGCGCTGACGCCGCTGGGCGACCCGCCGCTCTTCCTTGGTCATCTCCGGGGCGTGCCGTTCTTCTGGCCGCTCGCCCATCTCTGGGCGCCGACGGTGCTGGTCGCGGGCGGGCTGCTGTTCCTCTTCCACGCCATCGACCAGTACGTCCACCGCCGCGGCCGGGACCAGGACCCGCCGGTGCTGCCGGAGATGGAGAAGCTCGGCGTCGAGGGCGCCGTGAACCTGTTGCTGCTGGCCGCGGTGATCGCCGCCGTGCTGCTGCGCAGCGCGTGGCGGCCGGTCGCGACGGTGACGGTCTTGCAGGTCGAGTGGGGCATCGGCGAGATCATCACCGACGCCCTGCTGCTGGGGATCGGCGTGCTGTCGCTGCTGCTCACCGAGGAGCGCGTGCGGCGCGACAACGAGTTCACCTGGGGGCCGA
>DASVOY010000735.1:0-5899 GCA_036383115.1 Allostellaceae bacterium | reverse complement strand
AAATAATCGCCGCCCACACGCTGTTTGCAACGAGCAACCCCCTGCCATCGAGAGGAGCTGCCATGCAAGTCCAACCCTACCTGTTCTTCGACGGCCGCTGCGAGGAGGCAATCGAGTTCTATCGCCGCAAGCTCGGCGCCGAGATAACGATGCTCATGCGCTTCAAGGACAGCCCCGAGCCGCCTCAGCCCGGCATGGTCCCGCCCGGTGCAGAGAACAAGGTGATGCATGCGAGCTTCCGCATTGGCGACACGACAATGATGGCGTCCGACGGCCGCTGCCTGGGAAAGCCGAGCTTCCAGGGCTTTTCCCTGTCGCTCACGGTGCCCAGCGACGCCGAGGCCGAGCGGCTGTTTGCTGCGCTGGCGGAGGGTGGGCAGGTGCAGATGCCGTTGACCAAGACCTTCTTCTCCTCGCGCTTCGGCATGGTCGCCGACCGCTTCGGCGTGGGGTGGATGATCATCGTGGCGCCTTGAGGGCCGACGGGGACAATCATGAGCAAACGATCCACCCAGCACGCGACCTTCGTCATCGAACGCACTTTCGACTTCGCGCCCGCCGCCGTGTTTGCGGCCTGGGCCGATCCCAAGGCCAAGGCCCGCTGGTTCGCCGGCGGCGGCGAGTGGAAGGAGCTGCACCGCGAACAGGACTTCCGCGTCGGCGGGCGAGAGCGGCTCAAGGGCGTCTGGCCGGGCGGCAAGGTTTCCGCCTTCGACGCCCTCTACCAGGAGATCGCGCCGAACGAGCGCATCATCTACAGCTATGACATGCATCAGGACGAGACGCGGATATCGATTTCGCTGGCCACCGTGGAATTCAAGCCCGCGGGTGGCGGCACGCGGCTGATCGTTACCGAGCAGGGCGTCTTCCTCGACGGCTACGATGATGCGGGCAGTCGCGAGCGGGGCACGGGCACGCTGCTCGACAGGCTGGGCGCGGAGCTGCGGCACCGATGACAAGCGGCAGCGACGCCGGCAAGCGCTCGCGAAGTGACTCGGCAGGCTAGCGGAGGCCGAAATGGCGAAGAGAGTTCTCGTCCTCGTTGGAACGAAAAAGGGCGCCTTCATCCTTGAAGGCGACGCCGCACGGCGCTCGTGGGAGCTGCGCGGCCCGTTTTGCGAGACCTGGCCGATGAACCACGTCATCGCCGATCCCGTCAGCGGAACGATCTATGGCGGCGGCGGCAATGCATGGTTCGGCCCGGCCGTGTGGAAGTCCACCGATCTCGGCGCAAGCTGGACGCATTCGAGCGAGGGCCTCGCGTACGAGGCCGGAGCAGAACCGATCAAATCCGTGTGGAGCGTGGCGCCTGCTGCCGGGACGCTTTACGCCGGCGTCGAGCCGGCCGGGCTCTTCAGGAGCGATGACGGCGCCCGCTCCTGGCGACACATCGCGGGATTGCGCAATCACCCATCGCGGCCGAAATGGCAGCCGGGCGGCGGCGGGCTCATCCTGCATTCGCTCGTTCCCCATCCGAGCGACGCGCGACAGCTCTGGGTCGCGATCTCCACCGCCGGCGTGTTCCACACCGCGGATGGCGGCGAGACCTGGGAAGCGCGCAATCGCGGCACCAGGGCCGACTATCTGCCGCCGCAGGAGCGCTACCCGGAATACGGCCAGTGCGTGCATTGCCTGGTCATGGCGCCCGGCAAGCCCGACCGCCTCTATCAGCAGAATCACTGCGGCATGTATCGCAGCGACGATGGCGGCCGGCGCTGGGAGAGCATCGAGGCCGGGCTGCCGTCGACATTCGGCTTTCCCGCCGCCGTTCATCCGCGCGACCCCGCGACCCTCTACCTGCTGCCGCTCAACGGCGACATCGCAGGCCGCTATGTGCCCGATGCCAAGGCCGCGGTATGGCGGACGCGAGACGCGGGCGCGAGCTGGGAGGCGCTGCGCGAGGGCCTGCCGCAGAACAATGCGTTCTTTGGCGTGCTGCGCCAGGCCATGACGACCGATCCTCTCGCGCCGGCCGGAATCTATTTCGGCACAAGCTCGGGCACAGTCTACGCCAGCGCCGACGAGGGCGGCACCTGGCAGGCCATCGCACAGCATCTGCCCACGATCCTCTCCGTCGAGACGCTGGTCGTCGAGGCCTGAGTGATCTTGCGCGGAGGGATGGGTATGCCGAACGACAGCGCCTCGCCCGCATTGCCGCCGGTCTTGATCACGCTGCCGCTCGCCCTCGTGCGGCTGTTTCCCGGCTGCGAGCGGCGGGTGGAACTCCGCGCTGCGACCGTGGGCGAGGCGATCGACGCGCTCGACCGGCGCTGGCCCGGGATGCGTGATCGCCTCTGCGATTCGACGCCGCGCGTCCGGCGCCACATCAACGTTTTCGTCTCGGGCGAGCGTGCGGCGCTGGAGACGCGCTTGGCAGCCGGCGCAGAGGTGCTGGTGATGACGGCGGTGAGCGGCGGGTGAGGACAACGATGGTGAACGAAACCGAGGCCCGCAGGCGCTGGCTGGCACTCATCGTCCTCTGTCTCGGGGTTCTGATGATTGTCCTCGACACGACGATAGTGAACGTCGCCCTGCCGTCGATCAGGGAAGATCTCGGCTTCTCCGAGACTTCGCTCGTCTGGGTCGTGAATGCCTACATGCTCACCTTCGGCGGCTTCCTGCTGCTCGGCGGCCGGCTGGGCGATCTCTTCGGGCACCGCCGGCTGTTCCTGCTCGGTATCACCATCTTCACGGTCGCGTCCATCGCCTGTGGACTGGCAAACGCCCGGGCGCTGCTCGTCGCCGCGCGGGCCGTGCAGGGGCTCGGCGGCGCCGTGGTCTCGGCGGTCGCGCTCTCGCTGATCATGAACCTGTTCACCGAGCCAGCCGAGCGGGCGAGAGCGATGGGCGTCTATGGCTTCGTGTGCGCTGGCGGCGGAAGCATCGGTGTGCTGCTCGGCGGCGTCCTGACCGGTGCGCTGAGCTGGCACTGGATCTTCCTGGTCAACCTCCCGATCGGCGTCGCGGTCTACGCGCTCTGCCTGGTCTTGCTGCCGGATGGCCGGGGGCAAGCAGTCGCCAGGCGTCTCGACGTCGCCGGCGCCGTGACGGTGACGGCATCGTTGATGCTTGCCGTCTACGCCATCGTGAACGGCCATGAGGCCGGCTGGACTTCCGCACAGACGATCGGGCAACTCGCCGCCGCGGCGGTCCTCCTCGCACTCTTCCTCGGCATCGAAGCGCGCGTGCGCACGCCGCTCATGCCGCTCGGCCTCTTCCGCTTGCGCAGCGTCGCGACCGCCAACGTCGTCGGTGTCCTGTGGGCCGCCGCCATGTTCGCCTGGTTCTTTATCTCCGCGCTCTACCTTCAGCTCGTGCTCGGCTATAGCCCGCTGCAGATCGGTCTCGCCTTCCTGCCGGCCAACCTGATCATGGGCGCTTTCTCGCTTGGCCTCTCCGCCAAGCTCGTCATGCGTTTCGGCTTCAGGCTGCCGCTCGTGATGGGGCTGCTGCTGGCCGCGGCCGGGCTCGCGCTCTTCGCCCGGGCGCCGGTGGAGGGGAACTTCGCCGCCGACGTGCTGCCAGGCATGATCTTGCTCGGTCTCGGCGCCGGCATCGCGTTCAACCCGGTGCTGCTCGCCGCCATGAGCGACGTCGAGCCGGGCGAAGCCGGCCTCGCCTCGGGCGTCGTCAACACCTCGTTCATGATGGGCGGGGCGCTCGGCCTCGCGATCCTCGCCAGCCTTGCCGCCGCTCGCACGGACAATCTTCTCGCGTCCGGAGGGGGCGCGCTCGCGGCACTCAACGGCGGCTACCACGTCGCCTTCGTCACCGGTGCCGTCTTCGCGGGCTCCGCGGCCCTGCTCGGCGCCGTGCTGCTACGCGCTAGACAGCGGCCGACCGTGGGCGAGCTGGCTACTGCGAGCAATCCCGAGGGGTAAGGCGATCGACATGAGTCCGGAGAAGCCGGCAGATAGGGCCCGCGCGACGACGTTCACGACGCCGTCGGATCGGGAGTTCGTCATGACGCGGGTCGTCGACGCGCCGCGCAGGCTCGTCTTCGAGGCGTGGACGAAGCCCGAGCCGACGCGGGGCTCCAGACGGGGATGAAGGCAGGCGTGTCCGCGAGCTTCGATCGTCTTGCCGAGTATCTCAAAGGTCAGCTGCATTCACGCTAGAACCTGGTCATTGAAAGGAGACCATCATGGGCAGACCCGTCGTTCACTGGGAGCTGATGTCGAAGGATCCGGCGAAGGTGTCGGACTTCTACGCGAAGATCTTCGACTGGAAGATCCAGCACATCCCCGAAATGAACTATCGCATCGTCGACACCGGCGGCGAGGGCGGCATCAATGGCGGCATCCTGAAGCCGGAGCGCGAAGGGCCCTGGCCCGGCAGTATGCTATTCTACATCGCCGTCGACGATCTCGCGGCCTACCGCAAGAAGATCGTCGCAGCGGGCGGCAAGATCCATGTCGAGGAGCAGCAGGTGCCCGGCATGGGCTCGTTCTCGCTCTTCACCGACCCCGAGGGACGCATGATGGGCCTGTGGAAGGCGGCCGTGAAGAAATGAGACACGCCTAAAGACGGAGCGCAGGAAGTTCCTTGAGCTCACGGCGCTGGGCGGCGGCGCGGCGTTCGCGAGCGCCTTGCCGGCTGGCGCCGCGATGGGCGCGGCCGGCGACACCTCGGATGCCCAGGAAAGGCCAACGCGGCCATCAAGCTCCGATGACGCGGGACGGAGGAAACAGGCGATGAGCACCGGAGGATTGTCTAAGGCGCGGCTCGGCCGCATGCACGAGGTCATGGCTGGCCATGTCGAGCGCGGCGACGTGCCCGGCCTGGTCACGCTGGTCAGCCGGCGCGGCGAGGCGCATGTCGATGCGATTGGCATGATGGCGGTCGATGACAGCGAGCCGATGCGGCGCGACACGATCTTCCGCATCTCGTCGATGACCAAGCCGATCACGGCGGCGGCGACGATGATCCTAGTGGAGGAATGCAAGCTGCGGCTGGACGAGCCGGTAGATCGGCTGCTGCCCGAGCTGGCCAACCGCAGGGTGCTGAAGCGGCTCGATGGGCCGCTCGACGACACCGTGCCCGCGAAGCGGCCGATCACCGTGCGCGACCTGCTGACTTTCCGCATGGGCTTCGGCCTCATCATGGCGCCGCCGGACACGTATCCGATCCAAAAGGCCATGAGCGAGCAACGCCTCGGCCAGGGGCCACCGAGCCCGTCGACCCCGCCGGCGCCCGATGAGTGGATCCGCCGCTTGGGCGCGCTGCCGCTGCTGCACCAGCCGGGCGAGACGTGGATGTACCATACCGGGTCCGACGTGCTGGGCGTCTTGATCGCGCGCGCTTCGGGCCAGGCATTCGAGGCGTTCTTGCGCGAACGCATCTTCGAGCCGCTCGGCATGAAGGACACCGGCTTCAGCGTGCCGGCTGCGAAGCTCGCCCGGCTTGCGGCCAGCTACTGGACCAATTTCCAAACCGGCGCGGTGGAGGTCTATGACAAGGCCGCGGGCGGCCAATGGAGCCGTCCGCCCGCCTTCCCGTCCGGCGGCGCGGGACTGCTCTCGACCGTCGACGACTACGCGGCCTTCGGCCAGATGATGCTGAACCAGGGCAAATACGGGCGCGAGCGTATCCTGTCCAGGCCGTCGGTCGAGACCATGACGACCGACCAGCTGACACAAGAGCAGAAGGCCGGCGGTCTGGTCCCTGGCTACTTCGACAGCCGCGGTTGGGGGTTCGGCGTGTCCGTGGTCACCAGGCGCGACGACTTGGCGGCGCCGGTCGGAAAATTCGGTTGGGACGGCGGCTTGGGCACCTCTTGGTATTCCGACCCGCAGGAGGACATGGTCACCATCCTGATGACCCAGCGCGCCTGGACGTCCCCCAATCCTCCGGATGTTTGTCGCGATTTCTGGACCTCGGCGTACCAGGCGATCGACGA
>DASVOY010000734.1:0-2172 GCA_036383115.1 Allostellaceae bacterium | reverse complement strand
GCTGCTCGAGCGTCGTGGCCATGCGCGCGACCGCGGCCGAGAGCTCGGCCGCCTCGCGCACGCCGGGACCGCGTAGCGAGACGACGGCGCCGAACTCGCCGGCGGCGACGCGCTGCGCCTGGGCGATGACGCGACCCAATGGGCCGGTGATGAGGCGGGACGCGATGATCGCCAGCAGGATCCCGGCGGCCAGCAGGAGCGCCGCCAGCGTGGCGAGATGGAAGCGCTTGCCGTAGATCGCCTGGGCGAGGGTGCGCGGGGTGCGCGACAGCAGCACGGCGCCGACGACCTGATCACCCTCCGTCACCGGCAGCGCGACAAAGACGCGCAGGCTGGCGCCGCGGGTCAGGGGCGAGGGGCGCGCCGGCCGCTCGCGCCAACGCATCACGCTCACCACCTCGCCCTGGAGCGCGCGGTCGACCTCCTCGCGGCCGGCGAGGCTGAGGCCGCCATCCTCGCCCGTGGTCGCGACGATGACGGCGCGCCGGTCCACCAACCTGATGGCGGCGAGGGTCATGGGCTGGACCTCGCGCAGCACCGGCACCAGCGCTTGGCCGGCGGCGCGCGCGAGCGGGCTGGCGTCCTGGCCCGGTGCCGGGTCGGGCGCCGGCGGCAGCACGGGGTCGTCGGCGAGGTCGAGCCCAGGCGCATGCAGGCCGGCGGAGGCAACTGCTTCCGGCCGCATCATCGCCGGCGGCTCGGCCGGCGCCAGCCCGGCGGCGAGGAGTCGCTGTCGCTCCGCCTTGAAGGCGGCGCCCAACACCGCCGCCTGCGACACCAGCTCGGACTCGGTCTGCCGGATCAGCGCGCTCTCGTAGAGGCGCAGGAACCAGATGCCGGCGAGCGGCAGCACCAGAATAACCAGATTGGCCAGGAGCAGCAGCGTCCTGAGCCGGGGCCGCGCCATCACGCGCAAGCCGCGAGCTTGTAGCCGAAGCCGTGCAGTGTCTCGATCGGCTCGGCGCCGATGGCGGCGAACTTGGCCCTGAGGCGGCGGACATGGCTGTCGATGGTGCGGTCGCTCACCACCTTGTCGATGCCATAGGCGCCGTCCATGAGGTTGTCGCGCGTATAGACCTTGCCCGGCCGGCTCATCAGCGTGCGCAGGATGCCGAACTCGGTCGCGGTCAGCGCGACCTCCTGGCCGTCCCAGGCGGCACGCACCTGCTCGAGGTCGAGGCTGAGCCGGCCGTGCCGCAGCACGGTCGCGGCGCCGGCGGGCGGCTCCGGCGCGGCGGCGCGGCGCAGCAGCGCCTTGACCCGGGCCACGAGCTCGCGCGGGCTGAACGGCTTCACGAGATAATCGTCGCCGCCGATCTCGAGGCCGACGATGCGGTCGACCTCGTCGTCCTTCGACGACAGGAACAGGATCGGCACCGAGCCCCGGCGGCGCAGCTCGCGGCAGACCTCGATACCGTCCAAGCCCGGCATGAGGACGTCGAGCACGACGAGGTCGGGCTTGGCTGCGGCGAAACGCTCGAGCGCGGCCTTGCCGTCGCTGGCCTCGACTGTCTCGAAGCCGGCGCGGCCGAGCGCGAAGCCCACCACCTCGCGGATCGCCGGGTCGTCGTCGACGATAAGGATCTTGGCCATCGCTCCGCTTCCTGCCGGCCCCGATCATTTGCACGAAATCGGCAAACGAAAGGCAAGGAATTTCCGCCGCGCCGCCATCGCCGTGGCATCCGGCCACGCCAGACTGCCGCACCATTCGGCCTTCCGATAGCATTGGAGGGAGCCCATGGAATCCGCGACACCCGAGTCGCCGGAACGGCCCGCGCCGGCCGCTGCGCCCGGCCTGCTCGCCGCCCTGGCGCGGCCTGTGATCGAGATCGGCCTGATGCTGGTGCTGCTGCCGATCGCACTGCTCGCCAGCGTGATCGCTGCCCGGCAGGCGCGCCCGCGCGGCAGCGGAGCAGGAGACCCGTCGTGACTGGTCCGGCGCAGGAGCTTGACGATGCCGCGGCTCCAGTAGCGGGAACGATCAACCCGTTGCCGCTCGATGCGGCAGACGATCTGGCCATTGCCTGGCTCGACCGCTTGATAGCCGCGACGCGGGAGCAGTTGCCGCATGTGGCGTTCGATCGCGACGCGCTGATGGCCAGCCTGCGCACGCCCGCATCGGTGCCCCTCTGGTATCTCTCGAAACGCGGCGATCGCCATGCCGGGCTTGCA
>DASVOY010000733.1:0-1611 GCA_036383115.1 Allostellaceae bacterium | reverse complement strand
CGCCGTGTTGCGAGCCGGCCTGGCGCACCCTAGGATCGCCGCCGGCGTCGCGCCGCCCAAGGTTAGCATATGGCACAACCGATCATTGGCCTCACCCTCGAGTCCGAGCCGCCCGGCGGCTACTCGAAAACCCATCCCTGGTACGCGCTGCGCGAGAACTACGCCAGCGCGGTCGTGGCCGCTGGCGGGCTGCCCATCCTGCTGCCGCACGAGCCCGAGCAGGCGGAGGCGTATCTCTTGCTTATCGATGGGCTCGTCATCACGGGCGGCGCGTTCGACGTCGATCCGGCGCTGTTCGGCGCGACGACGCGGCATTCCACGGTGACCACCAAGGACCGCCGTACCGCTTTCGAGCTCGCCGTCGCCCGCGGCGCGGTCGCCGCCGACAAGCCGGTGCTCGGCATCTGCGGCGGCCAGCAGCTTCTGAACGTCGCGCTGGGCGGCACGCTCATCCAGCACATCCCCGACGAGATACCGGGCGCGCTCGCCCATGAGCAGCCCAATCCGCGCACCGAGGCCGGCCATGTGGTGAAGATCGCGCAGGGCACCAAGCTCCACCGCATCACCGGCGCGGCCGAGCTCCCGGTCAACAGCGCGCATCACCAGGCGGTGAAGGACTTGGCGCCGGGATTCGTCGTCGACGCGGTAGCGCCGGACGGCGTCGTCGAGGGCATCGAGGACCCGTGCCGCCGCTTCCTCATCGGCGTGCAGTGGCACCCGGAATACGCCATCAGCGAGGGCGACACCCGCCTCTTTGCCGCGTTCATCGAAGCATCGCGGCACTGAGCGGCAAGGGCAATGGCTGAGGCGGCAGCGGCGAAGGGAGAGCGGATCGCCAAGCGGCTGGCGCGCGCCGGGCTCTGCTCACGCCGCGACGCCGAGCGCTGGATCGCGGACGGCCGCGTTCAGGTCGACGGCAAGGTGCTGTCGAGTCCGGCGTTGACGGTTACGGAAGCAAGCGACATCCGCGTCGACGGCAGGCCGATCCCGGCGGCTGAGCCGGCGCGGCTCTGGCGCTATCACAAGCCCGCGGGCCTCGTCACCACGCATCGCGACGAGCAGGGCCGGCCGACCGTCTTCGATCGTCTGCCGGCGGAGCTGCCGCGCGTGGTGTCGGTGGGACGGCTCGACCTCAACTCCGAGGGGTTGCTGCTGCTCACCAATGACGGCGGGCTCGCCCGCGAGCTGGAGCTGCCCGCGCGCGGCTGGCTCCGGCGTTATCGCGTGCGTGTCCATGGCGCGGTGGACACCGAGCGGCTCGCCCAGCTCGAGGAGGGCGTCACCATCGACGGCGTCGCCTATGGACCGATCCGCGCCGTGCTCGACCGCGAGCAGACGAGCAATGCCTGGCTGACGGTGAGCCTGCGCGAGGGCAAGAACCGCGAGATCCGCCGCGTCATGGAGCATCTGGGGCTCAAGGTGTCGCGGCTCATCCGCATCGCCTACGGCGCCTTCCAGCTCGGCGATCTCCCGCGCGGCGCGGTCGAGGAAGTGCCGCGCAAGGTGCTGCGCGAGCAGATGGGCGCGGGCGCGCCGAAGGCGCCCAGGAAGCGCCATGCGGATCATCGCCGGTAGGCACCGGGGCCGCCCGCTGCAGGCGCCCGAGGGCCG
>DASVOY010000732.1:0-2048 GCA_036383115.1 Allostellaceae bacterium | reverse complement strand
CGGCCTCACCGCCGAGGAGACCGAGACGGTGGCGTGGCTGGTCCGCTTCCATCTCCTCATGAGCAACACCGCCTTCAAGCGCGACATCGACGATCCCCAGACCATCCGCGGCTTCACCGAGCGCGTGCAGTCGCCGGAGCGGTTGAAGCTGCTGCTCATCCTGACGGCCGCCGATATCCGCGCGGTCGGGCCCAAGGTGTGGAACGGCTGGAAGGCCACGCTGCTGCGCGAGCTCTATCACCGCGCGATCGAGGACATGTCGGGCGGGCTCGTCGCCGACAGCCGCGACGCGCGCATCGCCGCGGCGCAGAGCGCGGCGCGCCAGATGCTGCCCGATTTCAGCCAGCAGGAGATGGATGCCTTCATCGCCAAGGGCTACCCCTCCTACTGGCTCTCCTTCGACGCCGCGACGCATGCGCGGCACGCGCGCCTGACGCGCGAGGCCGAGCGCAGCGCGGCGCCGCTCACCGTCGACACGCGCGTCGACGTGAAGCGCGCGGTCACCGAAGTCACGCTCTACACCGCCGACCATGCCGGGCTCTTCTCGCGCATCGCCGGCGCGCTGGCGCTCGCCGGCGCCAACATCGTCGACGCCAAGATTCTCACCCTCTCGAACGGCATGGCGCTCGACACGTTCTGGGTCCAGGACCAGAGCGGCGGCGCCTTCGACCGGCCGGACAAGCTCGCCAAGCTTGCCGTGCTGTTCGAGAACGTGCTCTCCGGCAAGATCAAGCCGCATCTCGAGCTCAGCGCACCCGACGCGATTCCAAGCCGCACCCGCGTCTTCACCGTGCCGCCGCGCGTGCTCATCGACAACAAGGCGAGCCTGACCCATACCGTCATCGAGGTGAACGGCCGCGACCGGCCTGGCCTGCTCTTCGAGGTCACGCGCGCGCTCACCACGCTCAACCTGCAGATCTTCAGCGCCAAGATCTCGACCTATGGCGAGAAGGTCGTCGACGTCTTCTATGTGAAGGATTTGTTCGGCCACAAGATCGAGCACGACAGGAAGCTCAAGGATATCCGCGAGCATCTCGTCAAGGTGCTGGCCGAGCCGCCCGCCCGCCGCGCGCGCGACAAGCAGGTGGCGGCGGAGTAGGCACGCCGATTTATTCCGCAGCCCGATCCTCGCGCTGGACCTGGCTGGCATGGCGACGATCACGCGCAATTGCGGCTATTCACGCATGGGCCGCTAGCTGATGCGGCGCGTATCCGGCGGCGCTCAGCCGCGGGCGCTCGGCTCCATCCGCAAGGCGTCCTCGACCATCGCCGTCAGGCCGGTCAGGCGAAACGGCTTCTCCAGGATGCCACCAGGGCCGGCGGAGCGGCGCAGCGTTGCCGTGTCGGCATAACCGGTCATGAACAGGATGCGCAGCTCGGGCTTCAGCTCGCGGGCCGCCCTGGCCAGGTCGACCCCATTCATCTCCGGCATGGCGAAATCGACCAGCAAGAGGTCTATGTCCTGGCGCTCGTCGATGACGGCGAGCGCTGCGGCGCCGCTCTCGGCCTGCAGCACGATGTAGCCGTTCCCGGCGAGCCAGTCGGCGGCGAGGTCACGCAGATCGGGATCGTCATCCACGACGAGAACGATACCGCCACGCTGTCGCAGCGCGGGCGCGCGCGGCAGGCGCCGCTCGGCGGAGTCGGGAAGCGCGCGCGGCAGGAACATCTCGACCGTGGTGCCCTGGCCGACATGGCTCCTGATCCGCATCGTGCCGCCCGACTGCTTGACGATGCCGTGAACCTGCGACAGGCCGAGCCCGGTGCCTTTGCCGACTTCCTTGGTGGTGAAGAAAGGATCGCAGGCGCGCCCCATGACATCTTCGTTCATGCCGGTGCCGGTGTCGGTCACAGCGATGACGACGTAGTCGCCTTCCGGCAGATCGTCCGGCAGCGGCACCGTCGTGGGATCGGCCTTGGCGGCGGCGATGGTCAAGGTGCCGCCCTCCGCCATCGCGTCGCGGGCGTTGAGCGCGAGGTTCAGGATCGTGTGCTCGATCTGGCTCGGATCGACCATGGCGCGCCACAAGCCGTCCTCGAGCGCGACC
>DASVOY010000731.1:0-6516 GCA_036383115.1 Allostellaceae bacterium | reverse complement strand
ATCGAGCGTCGGATAAAGAAACTGGTAGCCCGTTTTCCCCGCCTTCTTGGGCAGCACGCGCTGGCCGCCGAGCAGCATCTCGGCGCGCTCCAGCGCGCGGGCGCGATCGTGTGCTGCGCCGGGCCGCCACGGAAGGCGCTTGAGCGTGTCGAAGGCACCCATCGCGCTCTGCACGGCCATCAGCATCAGAACGCGGTCCATGGCTCAGCTCCTTTCGGCGGCGAAGATGCCGTCCTGGAACAGGATTTCGCCGAGCAGCGGATGGCGCACCGCGATGCGGAAGCGAAACCAGCCGCCGCCGAGATCGGCATGCACGACATGCATCTCGCCCGGCCACAGCCAGCGCGGCAGGGCGAAGCAGAGCCGGCCGCGACGCCAGAAAAAGCCGGTGCTGCGGAAATGCAGCTCGCCGTCGCGCTCGCTGAGCTTGAGCCACATGCCGACGCCGCCGCCGACGCATTCGACGAGTCCGTCGCCGGTCGCCTTCTTGACCGAGACGCAGCGCACCGGCGCGCGGCCGGCGAAGCGGTAGAGCCGCTCCCAGACGATGCCGTGGCCGTCGCCATCGGGGCGGAGCGTCACCGTGACCGAGACATCGCTGCCGCGATGGGGCGCCAGCGGCGTGCCGAGGAGGCGGCACCCCTGCGCGATGAGCCAGCCGGCGGCCGAGGCGCGCACTACCGTCATGACACCGACGTAACGGATCTCCGTGCCGGGCGCGGGCTTCCACGCGAAACGCTCGCGCACCGCGGAGGGCAGCCGCCGCCAGGCGAGTTCGCCGAGGAGGTTGCGAAAGCTGGGATCGGGCTCGAGGGCGGCAGGGAAGCGCGGCACCGTGCTTTGCATCACGTCCATCGTCGCCTCCTTTCTGAAAGTTCTGTTTAAACAGAAATCACTAGGCAAAAATTTTTACGCGGCGCGGGTCAGCTTCAGCACCTTCGCCACCTTCGAGCCCATCTTCATCAGCGACACCAGCGTCGATTTCTGCAGCGTGCGCATCTGCACGTACCAGTTGGAGAGCGTCTCGACGAAGGTCAGCATGCGCTCGATGCGCGCCTTGATCTCGGGATCGGTCTCCTTGTCCTCGCCGGCGTCGAGCACGCATTGGCGCAGCATGGTGAGCGTCGGGTCGACCTCGCGCCGCTTCCTCTCCTCGACGATGGTGAGCAGCATTTCCCAGAGATCGGTCTTGGCCTCGAAATGGTCGCGCCGGTCGCCCAGCGCATGGGTGAGCGTGACAAGGCCCCAGCCCTGCAGCTCGCGCAAGCTGGTGCTGACATTGGAGCGCGCGAGCGCCAGCGTGTCGGCGATCTCCTCGGCGGTGAGCGGCTTGGGCGAGAGGTAGAGCAGCGCGTGGATCTGCGCCACCGAGCGGTTGACGCCCCAGCGCGCCCCCATCTCGCCCCAGTGCAGCACGTACCGCTCCATGATCGGCGTCAGGCGCATGGGACCTTCTCTGATTTCTGTCCTGACAGAAATTTCAATCCGAAACGGCGCCGCTGTCAACCGGAAACGGATGGCATTTTAGAAACCGAGCGATTCGCCTCTTGGGAGCGCGTTCCTCTCAGCGCGCGGCCCGTCTGAACAGGCCGGAGTGAGGCGGCCTTCAGAGCAGCCCGGCTTTCCTCGCGTGGTCCTTCAGCGATGTCTCCGGCCGGGCGCCGAAATGGCCGATCACCTCGCCGGCGCAGAGGCTGCCGAGGCGGGCGCAGGAGGGGAGGTCGCGACCGCGGGTCAAGCCGTAGAGGAAGCCGCTGGCATAGAGGTCGCCGGCGCCGGTGGTATCGACGAGCTTCGCGACCTTCTCGGCGGCGACGGCGTGGGTCGCCTCTGCCGTGACAACGACCGAGCCCTTCTCGCTGCGCGTCAGCGCCGCGGTCTCGCAATGGCCGCGGACGGCGCTCGCGGCGATGTCGAAATCCTTCGTCTCATAGAGCGCGCAGATCTCGGCCTCGTTGGCGAAGAGGATGTCGACGTGACCTTCGACCAGCGCGCGGAAATCGGCGCGATGGCGCTCGACGCAGAAGGGATCGGAGAGCGTCAGGCTCACCTTGCGCCCGGCCGCGTGGGCGAGCTCGGCCGCCTTGCGGAAGGCCTCCTTGGCGCGCGGGGGGTCGTAGAGATAGCCCTCGAGATAGGTCACCTGCGCGGCGCGGATCAGGTCGGGCGCGATATCCTCGGGGCCGAGCTCGACGCAGGCGCCCAGGAACGTGTTCATGGTGCGCTGCGCGTCGGGCGTGACGAGGATGAGGCAGAGCGCGGTCGGCGGCCCTTGACGCAAGGGCGCAGTGTCGAAGCGCACCCCGATGGAGCGTATGTCGTGGGCGAAGACCTTGCCGAGACTGTCCTCGCGCACCTTGCCGATATGGGCGCCCTTGCCGCCGAGCGAGGCGATGCCGGCCATGGTGTTGCCGGCGGAGCCGCCGGACATCTCGAGCCCCGGCCCCATCTCTGCATAAAGCGACTCGGCGCCGGCCGCGTCGATGAGCCGCATCGTGCCCTTGGCGAGGCCCTGGCGCCCGAGGAAAGCATCGTCGGCCTGGGCAATCACATCGACAATGGCGTTGCCGATGCCGACGACATCGAGTGACGGTGGGGCCATGAACCTCGTCCGCGCTGGGAGAGCGAAGCCGCGCAGGGTATAAGGCCCCCGCCGCCGCGGCAAGTTCATCGCCCATGCTCACCGCCCTCCGCCTCGCCATCGCCGACGCGCTCCGACCCGAGCAGCGGCGCGCCATCGTCATCAGCATGGCGCTGGCGCTCGTGCTGCTGCTGGCGCTGTGGCTCGGCATCACGACGCTGCTCCACGAGGTGCGAGTCGCCGGGATCGGCTGGCTCGATACGCTGATCGAGGTGCTCGGCAGCCTCGCCGCGCTGGTTCTTGCCTGGGTCCTGTTCCCGGCGGTGACCCTGCTGGTGCTGGGCTTCTTCCTCGACCGCGTCGTCTCGGCCGCGGAGCGCCGCCATTATCCCGACCTGCCACCGGCGCGTCGCATCGGCATCGGCGAGGCGGTGGCGAGCGCGGCGCGCATTCTGCTCCTGGCGCTCGTTGCCAACCTTGCCGCCCTGCCTTTCTATATGTTCCCGGTGATAAACCTCTTTATCTACTATGGATTGAACGGGTATCTTGTCGGACGCGAGTATTTCGAGCTGGTCGCGCTCCGTCGGGTGGATGGGGCGGCGGCACGGGCGATGTGGCGGTGGCATCGCGGCGGGCTGGTCCTGGCCGGGGTGGTGATCGTCCTCCTTCTGTCGTTGCCCCTCGTCAACCTGGCGGCGCCCGTCGTGGCGGCGGCGTTCATGCTGCATGTCTTCGAGGGGCTAAGGCGGGGCGGGCGGTCGAAATTTTCGCCCCGCGCGGCCGAAAATGGTTAATCGGCGATTAATCACTCGGCGCGAGTGTCTACCCTTTGCAACTAACCTTCCAGGTGCCCCTGCCATGTTCGGCCGCAAGAAGCTTCACGATGACGACAAATCCATGACCGAGTTCGGCGACGAGCTCGGCATTCCCGCCAAGCCCGCGCCGCGCGCGAGCGCCCCGCTAAGCCCCGCCGCCTACCGTCCCACCGCGGCATCGCCCGCCCGACCCTTCGCCGAGGCGGCGAAGCCGGCCGACGCGCCGAAGCCGTCGGGCGACGCGATGCGCGGCTCGGGCGGCCCCACCGCCAACAAGCGCGACCCCGAGACGCGCAAGCTGATCGTCGGCCGGGAGATCTCGCTGTCGGGCGAGATCACCGCCTGCGACCGCCTCGTGGTCGAGGGCAGCGTCGAGGCCAACTTGGCCAATTGCCGCGACATCGACATCGCCGAGAGCGGCCTCTTCAAGGGCTCGGCCTCGATCGACGACGCCGAGGTGCGTGGGCGATTCGAGGGAACCCTTAACGTTCGCCGCCGTCTACTTATCCGTGCCACAGGCAAGGTCGTCGGCACCGTCCGCTATGGCCAGGTCGAGATCGAGTGCGGCGGGCAGATTTCGGGCGATGTGCAGGCCCAGCCCATGGCCGAGCTGCCCGAGGGCAGATCCGCCGAGACGGCGGTGGCACCGCGCCCCACAATCGTGCCGCTGGCGGAAAAGGTCTGACGCGCAGGGCTCGACCCTGCGGGAGAGCGAGCGGTCGATGGTCGGGTCGCAGGCAGCGGCCGGTATGGCAAGCGGCGAGGCGGTCGCCAAGCGTAGCGACCGCTTCCGCCGCTTCTCTTTTGCCGTTGCTTTGCTCGGGCCGACGCTGCTCGCTGCCTGCAGCACCCCCTCGCCGCCCCAGGTCGCCGTGCCGTCGGAGCCGGAGCCGAGCATCGCGGTAGCCGAGCCGCCGGCCCCGCTGGTGGCGCCCGCCGCCTCGCGCGTCCTTGAACTCGACAAGCTCACCGGCCTCGGCGCGGCGGAGTTGGTAGCGATGCTCGGCCAGCCGGATTTCCGGCGCAGCGACCCGCCGGCCGAGCTCTGGCAGTACCGCAGCGCCGATTGCGTCCTCGACGTCTTTCTCTACGGGGCGGCAGGCGCCTATCGCGTCGTCCACAGCGAGACGCATGACCGCCACGCCGTGCCGCCCAGCCTGCGTCCCTGCAGCGCCGCCGGCGCCTTCGCCGACCGCGACCGCCAGAGCCGGCTCTAAGCCCGATCATCGCATTCCGACGCCGCCGGAAGACGGCGACAACGCGCGTGAGGCGCGCCTATTCCATGATTAATTTGCTGAAAGGTTCGGGCGCGTTCGCCGTTGTCAAGGCGTAGGACACCCAGAAGCGCATGACGCGCGAATGGGAGAAGTCCGATGAGACGCAAACTGGTGCACGCCTTGCTGGCCCTGCCCGTGCTGGCCGCCTTGCTCGGCGGATGTGTCGTCTATCCCGCGGGCGGCGGTTACGGGCGCGGCTACGAGCACCCACATTATTGGCACGACCGCGACCGTTGGTAAGCGCGCGCGGGCATCACACTCGGGCGGAAGGGTGGCCAACATGCCGAAGCACCTGCTGTGGCGTCTCGCGCTCGGCGCGCTGATCTCGCTGGGCGCCAGCGCCGCCTTCGCCGACGCGGACCCTCCGGGCCGCGTCGGCAGGCTGAGCTACATCGAAGGCGCCGTGTCCTTCCACACCGCCGATCAGGACCAGTGGTCGCCGGCGACGCTCAACTACCCCGTTGTTGCCGGCGAGTCCTTCTGGACCGAGCCGCAGTCGCGCGCCGAGATCGAGGTCGGAGCGGCCGAGTTCCGCCTCGACGAGGCGACCGCGCTCGACGTCATCGCGCTCGACGACCGCACGACGCGGCTCCAGCTTGCCCAGGGCGTGATCAACCTGCATCTGCGCGCCGTGCCGCAAGGCGGCGTGCAGGTGCTGACGCCGCAGGGCGCGATCGATCTCGCCGAGCCCGGCAGCTACCACATCGATGCCGGCCATCCCGCGGCGGACGCGCCGCCCGAACTCGTCCAGGTCACGGTGCTCGAGGGCCGGGCGCAGGGCGGCACCCGGCGCGGCCGCGTCGAGATCTTCGCCGGCGAGAGCGCGTTGATCGGCGGCAATCCCGTCACCTTCACCTTGAGCGAAGGCAACAGCACGCCGTTCGACGACTGGGCGCTCGAGCGCGAGCGCCGCGAGGAGGCGCTCGCCGCGACGCACTACGTCTCGCCGGAGACCACGGGGTATCAGGACCTCGACCCTTACGGAACATGGGGCAGCGAGCCTGCTTACGGCGCGGTGTGGTATCCGACGGCGGTCGCGGCGGACTGGGCGCCATACCGCTACGGCCATTGGGCCTGGGTTGCGCCCTGGGGCTGGACCTGGATCGACGATGCGCCCTGGGGTTTCGCGCCCTTCCATTACGGGCGCTGGGTCTTCGTCGGCGGCCGGTGGGCTTGGTGCCCGGGCGCCGTGGTCGCACGCCCGGTCTATGCGCCGGCGCTCGTGGCCTTCATCGGCGGCGGCTGGACCGTGGCGGTCGCCAGCGGCCCGGCGGTCGGGTGGGTTCCGCTCGCGCCCTTTGAAGTCTATCGCCCCTATTACCGCACCAGCGTGACCTACGTCCGCAACATCAACGTCACCAGCGTGCACCGGACGGTGATCAACAACATCACCACAGTGAACCAGACGACCGTGGTGACGAACTATGCCAACCGCCACGGGGCAACCGTGGTGCCGTCCGCCGCCTTCACCCGCGCCGCCCCGGTGCACCGCGCGGCGATCGCCGTGCCGCGTGAGGAACTGGCGCGCGCCCGCATCATGCCGACGGTGGAGCATCTTCGGCCGACGCCGCCGGCACGCGCCACGACCGCGTCGCCGGAAGGGGCGGAGCGCCGCCTCTCCCGGCCGGATATGCCGAAACCGCCGGTCCGGGCCGAGGGGCTGCCGCCAGGCCATGCGGAGGCAGCCGCACCCGGGCCACGCTTCACGCGGCCCGCCGACCGGGAACCGGCGCCGCCGCTTCCCCCGACCGCGCAGGGTCCGGCGGCCCGGCCCACGCTGCCGCCGCGCGACCAGGCGTCGAGGCCGCTGCCGGCCGCGATCCCCGCGCCGGCGCGACCGATG
>DASVOY010000730.1:0-4229 GCA_036383115.1 Allostellaceae bacterium | reverse complement strand
TGCCCGCGGCCCGATATGGAGCCACCATCCCTCCTCGTTGATCGAATAGTAGGGCTGGTAATGGCGAATGTCGTCCGCGCGCGCGATGTCGCGCCTTTGATTGTCGAGCACCAGCACCTCGCCCCCCACATAAGCGGCGGTGATCGCGTGATCAAGGCCGAGGTGCGTGTCGCGCAGCACGACGATGCGCAGCTGCCGCGCCGGCACGCCGGCGGCGCGCAGCAACAGGTACTTGGCGATGGCGTAGTCCTGGCACTGGCCGCTCCGGCGCAAGAATTCGAATGGCGTCTCCCAGTGGTTGCTCTCGCCCCAGTTGATGAGCGACGGGACATAGGGATGGCTGTTGATCGCGGCGTTGACCCGCTCGAGCTTGGCGCGGAGATCGAGACCGCCGAGCCCGTCCACGAGCCGCTGCCATTCGGCGGGCTCGCAGTCCGCGGCGCTACCGGGCGTGCAGCGGCGCAGAGCGCGCTGCTCGGCCGCAAAACGAGCGAGCATGCCGGTCCATTTGACGAAGGCCGAGACGTCGGGCGAATAGACCTCGCGCGTGCCGAAGAGCGCCGGATGGAGGGGCGAGGCAGCGTCGGTGCCCGGGCGGGTGTGACGGGCGCCTTGCGCCGACGGCTGCGGCGATAGCGCCAGCACCGAGCACAGACCAAGGCCGAGCATCACCGCCATGCGAGCGCCGAGCCGCATGATGAAGCCTCATTCGGAAGCCCCGCTGTCTCGGTGAGACCGGAGGCTTTGCGTCGCCGGGTCGCCCCGGGTTTGCCGTTTCGTGACGCACCCCGCGCCGGGACGCCATCGCGGCCGATTATCCCAGCCCGTGCTTAATGGCCCATGAAGAGACGGCTAAGTCATTGCAATTGATTAGCTTTGGCCAATTTTCGCGCAGTGCGGGCGGCTCTTGCCCTGCGCGAGCGGAGGAACAAAGGCCGGCAACCGCTGTTCTGACAAGCGGGCGCCGGGGGATCAGGCGATGATCAAGATCGCCGGCGGTGTTCTGGCCGGTTTCCTGCTTGCCGTTCTCGCCATCGCCGGAGCACTGGCGATCGGGGGCGGTCGTGTGCTCGCCTGGGCGATCGAGAACCCGGTGAGCCGCATCGCCGCCCGGCAGATCCGCATCGACGGGCCGATCACCATCGAGTGGGGCGAGCCCACCCGCATCGTCGCCGAGGACGTCCACATCGCCAACGCCCGCTGGGGCTCTCGCCCGGACCTCTTCGTCGCGCAACGCGTCGCGATCGAGGTCCATCCCTGGGCGCTGCTCGAGGCGCGCCTGCAGATCGCGCTGATGGCGCTCGACCGCGCCCTGCTGCTGCTCGAGACCTCGCGCGAGGGCCAGCGCAACTGGGACTTCGTGGTGGACCTCCTCGCCCCCGACGGCCGACCACCTCTGAGCGTGAACCGGCTCGTCCTGCGCGACGGCAGCGTCGTATTCCGCGATGGCCGCACCGCCGCCGAGACCAGGTTTGTCGCCGACAATCTCGCGCTCGACGCGCCCGATCCCGCCGGCCCGGTCAAGCTCACCGCGAATGGGACGCTGCAGAAGCAACCCGTGCGGCTCGCCGGAACGGCGGGGCCGCTCGGCGCGCTGCGCCATCCGGCGCAGCCCTATCCGGTCGACCTCCAGGTCACGCTCGGCGAGAGCAGCATCGTTGTCGAGGGCACGCTAGCGCAGCCGCTCGATTTCGCCGGCATCGATGCGCGGCTGAGCGTCTCCGCCCGCAAGCCGGGCGAGCTCGCCGATGCGCTCGGCGCCGCGCTGCCAGCGCTGCCGGATCTCCGCGCCACCGGCGAGCTCAAGGGCGGCCATGGCGACTGGGCGCTGGACCCCCTCACCGTCAGGCTCGGCCGCAGCGATGTCGAAGGCGCGATCGCGCTCGACGCGCGGGGCGCGGTCCCCTACGCGCGCGCGACGTTCACGTCCAGCTTCATCGACACGGCCGACCTGTCCGGTCTTGTCGGTGGACAGCCGCGGGACGCCTTGATGGCGCAGCCGAGCGACCCCGCCGGCCGCGTCATCCCGCCGACGCCCGTCGCGCTGCGCCGCCTCCTCAGCATTCTTCCCGGCGCCAATGCCGATGTCAGCTTCTCCGGCATGCGCATCGCGGGAGGCAACGGGCCACCGCTCGAGCGCGTTGCCGCGGGTCTTAATCTCCGGGATGGAGCGTTCGCCGTCAGGCCGCTGAGTTTCGGCCTCGCCGGCGGCGAGGTGGCCTTCAGCATGAGCTTCGACCCGGCGCCGCTTCCCCCGCGGCTCGCGCTCGATATCGATCTGCGGCAGGTCGATCTCGCCAAGCTGGTGAAGGAGATGCCACTTCCGGATTACGTCAAGGAGACGCGCGGCAGCCTCGGCGGGTACGCACATCTGCGCAGTGCCGGCACGTCGCTGCGCGATGTCTTCGGCAGCCTGAACGGTGAAGCCGGGCTCTTCGCCGAGAACGCCCGGTTCAGCCAGCTGCTCGAGGTCTTCGACCGCGGCATGTTGCAGGCGCTGGGCCTCTATGCCAGCGACGATCAGCCGGTGCCGGTCAACTGCGTCGTAACGCTCTTCGACATCAAGGATGGCGTCGCGACCGCCGCGCTTCGGCTTGATGGCGCCGACACGACGCTGGTGGGCAACGGCACCGTCAATTTCGCCGCCGAGACCGTGTATGTCGACATCACGCCCCACCACAAGCGCGTGACGCCGCTGACGCGCCGTACGCCGGCGGAACTGCGCGGCACCTTCGCCCATCCGACTCTCGGGCTCGGCGCCGCCAGCATGGCCGACCGCACCGGCGGCGGGATCGGGCTCGACAAGGTCACGCCCCCGGCGGCGACGCCGTCTCTGATCGATCTCGGCCTGAGCGACAACAACGCCTGCGCCCCGCGGCAGAAGCCCGAGACTGCCGCCACCGGCAGCAGCCAGCCGCCGCGAAAAACCGGCATCAAAGGTCACTAGGACCGCTGCCCGAAGCGCTTGCCGGGTCCGACGGGAAGGCCGATAGTACTGTCAACCCCGGCCATGACGCCGGGGAACACGTATCGGGAGCAGGAAAGCCATGAAGCGGAGGACGTTCCTTGAAGCGACCGCGGCTGCGGCGGCGCTGGCGCCGTGGGTGGTCCCCGCCGCCAGGGCCGAGGCGGAGCTCTATGGCGCCGCCAAGGAGGAAGGGCAGGTGACGTGGTACACCGCCCATTTCGACAGCCAGACCGCCGAGGCCATCGGCAACGCCTTCGCGAAGAAATATCCCGGCATCAAGCCGAACGTGGTGCGCACGACGGCGCAGGTGGCGTTCCAGCGCCTGAGCCAGGACCTCAAGACCGGCATCGCCGAATGCGACGTGTTCGGCTCGACCGATCTCGGCCATTACGTGCGGCTGAAGCCGATGGGCGTGTTCCTCCAATATACCCCACCGAGCGCCGCGAATGTGCTGCCGGCGTTCCGCGACATCGATCCCGACGGCGAGTATTTCGTGACCTCCGCCGGCCTCATCTGCATCACCTACAACAAGGACAAGGTGAAGGAGAGCGAGGCGCCGAGGAACTGGCCCGATCTCCTCGACCCCCGCTGGAAGGACCAGATCTCGGTCGGCCATCCCGGCTTCAGCGGCTATGTCGGCACCTGGGTGGTCGCGATGCGCAACCGCTATGGCTGGGAATTCTTCGAGAAGCTCAAGGCGAACAATCCGCAGGTCGGGCGCTCGATCAACGACACGGTGACGATGCTCAATTCGGGCGAACGCTCGGTCGCCGCCGGCCCCGAGGCGCCGACGCTCGAAAGCGCGGCGCGCGGCAATCCGCTCGGCGTCGTCTATCCAAGCGACGGTGCGCTGCTCATGATCGCGCCCTCGGCGATCATGAAGAACTCGCGCCGGCCCAACGCGGCGAAGCTCTTCATCGACTTCCTCATGGGACCGGAGGCGTCCGAGGTGATGGTGCGGAATTTCGGACCCCCCATCGTCCCGGGATCGCGCCCGCACCCGGCGCCAAGCCGGTCGGCGAGGTGAAGACCATGCGCCCGACCGCCGAGGAGATCACCGAGGGCATCCCCGAGGTCATCAAACGATGGCGCGATACCTTCGGCGTGTGAGCTGCATCAGCACGGGTATGCCATGGCCGATCTGATGCCGCTGCGCGCGCCGGCGCGGACCGGCGGCGCGCTGCTGCCGCTGCCGCGCCGGTTCGAGCCGGCGATGCTGTTGTGGTTCGCGCTCATCGCCCTCTTGCTCTTCCTCGTCCTG
>DASVOY010000729.1:0-3122 GCA_036383115.1 Allostellaceae bacterium | reverse complement strand
CCATTGGCACGGGCTTTACGTGCCTTCGGATGTCGACGGGGCGGCGGAGGAGGGTTCGCCGATGATCCCGCGCGGCGGCTCGCGGCTCTACGCCTTTACGCCCAAGCCGGCGGGCACCCGCTGGTACCACAGCCATAACGTCGCCGGAAAAGACCTGACGCGCAGCATGTACTCCGGCATGTTCGGCTTCCTCATCGTCGAGCCCGCGCGTGATCCCGGGCGCCATGACCAGGAGGTGCTGCTCGCCGCGCATCACTGGGAAGGCTCCTGGGTGAGCATGCAGGACATCCGCAAGGGGCCGCCGCCCGACAATGGCCTCGAAGTCATGTACGCCTCGGCCTCGTTCAACGCCAAGATGCTCGGCCATGGCGAGCCGGTGCGGGTCCGCGAGGGCCAGCGCGTGCTGTTCCGCCTGCTCAACGCGAGCGCCACCGAGGACATCAGCCTGGCGCTGCCCGGCCACCGCTTCGCGGTTCTGGCGCTCGACGGCAATCCCGTGCCGACGCCGGCGACCGTCGACGTGCTGTCGCTGGCGCCGGCCGAGCGCGCCGACGCGATGGTGGAGATGAACCGGCCCGGCGTGTGGATCCTCGGCGCCGTCGACGACGACATGCGCAAGATGGGGCTGGGCACCGTCGTCGAATACGCCAACCGGCGCGGCCCGCCGCAATGGTCGCCACCGCCGCCGGCCGCTTGGGACTACACCCGCTTCGGCCGGCAAGGCTCCGCCTCGGAGCCCGACCAACGCCTGGCGCTCGCCTTCGAGAAGATCCCGGGCGGGCGCGGCGGCTACAACCGCTGGGCCATCAACGGCAAGTCCTGGCCGGACACCAATCCGCTTTTCACGGTCGAGCAGGGAAAGCGCTATCGCCTGGCGATGACCAACAAGAGCGGCGACAACCACCCCGTCCATCTGCATCGGCACACCTTCGAGGTGGTGAAGATCGGCGACAAGCCCACCTCCGGCCTGTTGAAGGACACGCTCAACATGCCGCGCTACACGACCGCGGAGATCCAGTTCGTCGCCGACGATCCCGGCGCGACGCTGTTCCACTGCCACCATCAGGACCACCAGGACGAAGGCTTCATGGGTCTGATCACCTATGCCTGAGGTCGAAGGCCCGCGGATGTCGAGCGCGGCCGATGGCGGCGCGGGAACAATCAGGGGTGAGCCCCTGTTTCATCGGAAACACCCTTGGTTGGGAGCTTCACCCATGCGTAGGAAAAAGACGGACACGCTGGCGACGATCACGAAAAAGGCGAGCGTGCTCACCCGGAGGGCCGAGAAACTCCTCGGCAAGATGGCGCTGGGCTCGGGCCTCGTCGCCGGCAAGCGTAGCAAGGTCAAGTCCCGCGCGGCCTCGGCCCGCGCCACGCGCAAGACGGCGAAGGCGCCGGCGCGCGGGCGTGGACGGAAGAAGCGCGCGCGCTAGCAGAAGAAGGATGACGAGTCATGCTGAAGGAAATGCTGGGGGTGCGCGCGGGCATCCTCGCGGACCTGCACGCCGATCACGAGGAGGTCGCCGGCCTCATGGAGCGCATCCTCGAAGCGCACGGGCATAGCCCGCGCAACGAGCTGTTCAAGGAGATGAAGGCGAAGCTCCTGGCGCACGCGCAGGCCGAGGCCGAGGTGCTCTATCGCAGGATGGAGAAGTCGAAGGACGACAGCACCCGCCAATTCGCTTATGAGGGCGAGGTCGAGCACGAGCTCGTCGAGGAGCTGCTCGACGAGCTCGGCAAGGGCCGCAACAAGGAGAGCGAGCCCTGGACGGCGCGCTTCACCGTCCTCAAGGAGCTGGTCGAGCACCATGTGAGCGAGGAGGAGAGCGAGGGCTTCGCCGACGCGCGCCGGGAATTCGACGGCGAGACGCTCGAGAAGCTCGGCGCGCAGTTCCAGAAAGAGAAAGAGAAGCTGCTGTAGCGCATCGTCTCTTCCGCCGGCGCTCCCGGCGCCGGCGCGCCGGGGCTCGTTTCCGGGCTCGCGCCGATGCCAGCGTCAGCAGCTTCGCCGCGTTTTCCCTGAGGATGAGCGGCTTCACCTCGTCGCGGAATCCCGCCTTGTCGAAATCGGCCATCCAGCGGTCGGGCGTGATCAGCGGATAGTCCGAGCCGAACAGCATCTTGTGCTTGAGCTGCGTGTTGGCGTACTGCACGAGCTGCGGCGGGAAATACTTGGGCGACCAGCCCGAGAGGTCGATATAGACCGTGGGCTTGTGCAGCGCGATCGACAGCGCCTCGTCCTGCCACGGCCAGGACGGGTGCGCCAGGATGATCGGCATGTCCGGGAAGTCGACGGCGACATCGTCGACCAGCATCGGGTTGCCGTACTTCAGGCGGATGCCGCCGCCGCCGCGCATGCCCGTGCCCATGCCGCTGTGCCCGGTGTGGAAGAGCGCCGGCAGCCCCGCTTCCGCGATCGCCTCGTAGAGCGCGTAGCAGCGCCGGTCGTTGGGCGCGACATCCTGGATCTGCGGGTGGAACTTGAAGCCCTTGACGCCATAGTCCTTGATGAGCCGCCGCGCCTCGCGCGCGCCCATCTTGCCGCGCAGCGGGTCGATCGAGGCGAAGGGGATCATGACGTCGCCATTCTCGTTGGCGAGCTCGGCCACCTCTTCGTTCGAGATGCGGCGCTGCCCCGTGGTGCGCTCGCTGTCGACGGGGAAGACGACGCAGGCGATCTTGCGCTGGCGGTAATAGGCGGCGGCCTCGGGGATGGTCGGCTTCGGCGCCTCCTCCTTGAAGTATTTCCGCGCCGCCTCCTCGAAGTGCTGCTTCACCTCGTCCGGCGGTTGCCGCGTCGACACCTCCGCATGCGTATGGACATCGATCGCCACCAGCTCATTCACATTCATGGCGCGCCTCCTTGGTGTGGGCGGGTCTTTTAGGACGCGGCCGCGGTCCATGCCAGCGTTCGGGCGATCGGCGACGCTGCCTCATTCATGGTTCGAGACGGCCGCTGTCGCGGCCTCCTCATCCTGAGGAGCGCCCGCAGGGCGCGCCTCGAAGGATGAGTAGGACAGCGGCGTCTTTGCCTGCCGGAGCGCGGGCTCTCGCGGTTGCTGACGCAACCGCTGGCGCCCGCCCGCGATCGCGCGCGGTGCGCGACGCGGACTTGCCCGCAC
>DASVOY010000728.1:0-1683 GCA_036383115.1 Allostellaceae bacterium | reverse complement strand
CCCGGCGTGGGGCGCGGCGCGCGCGCGCGGGTCGCCCGGCCGGCGGCGGTCGGCGCCGACCGGCTGGTCAACACGGTGGCGGCGCATGACCGGTACAAAACGCCGCTCATCGTCGTCGATTTCGGCACCGCCACCACCTTCGACGTGGTGGATGGCGACGGCAATTACTGCGGCGGGGTCATCGCGCCGGGGATCAACCTGTCGATCACCGCGCTCCACATGGCGGCCGCCAAGTTGCCCAGCGTCCGCATCCGCCGCACCGACCACGTCATCGGCAAGGATACCGTCGCCTGCATGCAGTCCGGATTGTTCTGGGGCTATGTCGGCCTGGTCGAGGGGCTGGTCGCGCGCATCAAGCAGGAATTCGGGCAGCCCATGGGCGTCGTCGCCACCGGCGGCCTCGCGCCGCTCTTCGACGGCGCCATCGCCGCGATCGAGCGCGTCGACCCGAACCTGACGCTGTGGGGCCTGCGCATCGTCTACGAGAGGAACCGCAAGCCGTGAGCGACCCCCTCGTCCCCGCGCCCAACCGGCCCGACGAGCTCGCCGTCCTCGCGCTCGGCGGCGTCGGCGAGATCGGCATGAACCTGTCGCTCTACGGCTATGGCGGGCGCTGGCTGATGATCGATTGCGGCATTTCCTTCGCCGACGAGACCCTGCCCGGCGTCGACGTCATCATGCCCGATCCCGGCTTCATCGCCGAGCGCGCCGACCAGCTCGCCGGGCTGGTGGTGACGCACGCGCATGAGGATCACATCGGCGCCATTCCGCATCTCTGGCGCCGCTTCCGCTGCCCGGTCTACGCGACGCCCTTCACCGCGGCGGTGCTGCGGCAGAAGCTGATCGAGGCTGGGATGGAGCACGAGGTGCCGATCACCGAGGTGCCGATGTCCGGCAGATTCGCGGTCGGTCCCTTCGAGATCGAGCTGGTGACGCTGACCCACTCGATCCCCGAGCCCAACGCCGTGGTGCTGCGGACGCCGCTCGGCACGGTGCTGCATACGGGCGACTGGAAATTCGATCCCGACCCGCTGGTGGGCGGCACCGCCGACATGGCAAGGCTGCGAAGCCTCGGCGACGAGGGCGTGCTCGCCATGATCTGCGATTCGACCAACGCGCTGCGTGCGGGCGAGGCGGGCTCGGAAGCGGATGTGCGCAAATCTCTCATCGACATCGTCGGGCGCTGCCGCAACCGCGTCGTCATCGCCTGCTTCGCCTCGAACGTGGCGCGCGTCGAATCCGCCGCCGCTGCCGCCGCCGCGCATGACCGGCACACCGCGCTGGTCGGGCGGTCACTGTGGCGCATCGAGCATGCCGCGCGCGAGACCGGGTATCTCCAGGGCGTGCCGCCCTTCCTCACCGACGAGGAGGCGGGCTACCTGCCGCGCGAGAAGGTGCTGCTGGTCTGCACCGGGAGCCAGGGCGAGCCGCGCTCGGCGCTGGCCCGCATCGCCGATGACGACCATCCCGAGATCGTGCTCGAGGAAGGCGACACCGTCATCTTCTCCTCGCGCGTGATCCCGGGCAATGAGCGCACCATCGGGCGGCTGCAGAATCGGCTCGCCGCGCTCGGGGTCGAGATCATCACCGAGCAGGACCATTTCGTCCACGTCTCCGGCCACCCGGCCCAGGACGAGCTCACCCGCATGTACCAGCTCGTGCGCCCGCGCATCGCCGTGCCGG
>DASVOY010000727.1:0-5420 GCA_036383115.1 Allostellaceae bacterium | reverse complement strand
GGCCGCCTGGATCACGACGGCGCTTGCGGCATCGCGCAGCACGACGAAACCGCCGCGCCGCAGCTCGGTCAGGGCTCGATCGATCTGGCGCAACGCCTGGGCGTCACGCGCGGGGTCGACAGGGTTCAGCAATGGGCCGCTCCGGCCTTATATCTGGTCATTCCCCCAGGCCTCGTCACCTGTCAACCTGGCGCCGGCTCGCCACCCGCGCGCGGCGAGGCGAAGGCAATCGGCACCGAAGGAATAGGTCAAGAGCACAAGCCCCCCGAAGCACAGCCACCGCGCCGCCATCGGCCCGACCGGCGGCGCCAAAGCCGCGAGGAGAGCAACGATCAGGATGACGCACACCGCCTTGCGGCGTTGGCTGGGCGGCAGCGGCGCGGCGAGCGGCGGCCAAAGCCGGCCGGCCGCGACAAAGATATAACGCATCAACCCGGCGGTCAGCACCCAAGCATCAGCTTGCCCCGCGCGATATACCAAAGCCGAGAGCGCCAGCACGAAGAGCGCATCGCTCTCCATGTCGAAGCGGGCTCCGAATGGGCTGGCCAGCCCGCTGCGCCGCGCCGCCCAGCCATCGATGCCGTCGAGCAGCAGCGCCACGGTCCCGGCGGCCACGAGCCCCCAGCGTCCAGCCTCACCCAGCCTCACCCCTGCGGCCAAGACACCTACCAACAGCGCCGCGAACGCCGCCCGCACCAGCGTCACCCGATTGGCCGGCCCAAAGCGCTGGTGCGGCGCATGATGGCCGAGCCCAGCAAGGATCACGGCGGCAATGCCGGCATAGGCAAGGAGAACCGCGGCAAAGCCGTGCCAGCCGAGCCCGGCCAAGGGGACCAGCGCCAGCGCGATCAAGGCAAGAGTGCCGCCCTGCAGCCCGAGCTGCCATCCGGCATCGATCAGGAGGGGCCGCTGCGACAAAGCAGAAGGTCCTTGGCTGGTTGCTGATGCGGCCTCGCCCTCATCCCGGGCGCCGGCCGTCGGGGGTATTTGCGCAGCGCCAGACAATGGCTTGAAACCGTCGCAATCACAAGCTGCAACCTTTGCTCCGCGGCTCTCTCGCGGAGAGTTGAGGAGGGGTGTCCCCGGCGTGGCCGCATGGGCTATAGACTCGGATCATGAGCGACATCTTCCCGGCGCCCGGCCAGGGGCTGCAGAATGCCATCGCCCGCGAGGGTTTCGCCTTCATGCCCGGCGATGCAATGCGTCCCATCCTGGCCCGGGCCGGGGCGCTCACCGACTGGGACGCCTTCGCCCGGAGCTGGGACCATCTCGCGGTCGACACCTATATGGCCGATGGCGGACGCTATCGCCGTAGGCGCCACGCCGTTTATGCCGTCGTCGCCGCCGATAGCGCGATCCGGCGCCAGCCCCATCAGCCGCATTACCAAACCCTTGAGTACAACCCGCTTCACGGCGGCATCGAGCGCTGGTTCGAGCCGGTCGCGCCGGAAATCGCCGCCGGGCCGAGCCTCACGACGATCCTGGAATTCTGCCGCGGCCTTTTCGGCCGTCTCGCGCCCGCGGTCCGCGCCTGGCATATCGAGGTGCATCAGTTCCGCATCGAGGCGCGGCCGGGCGAGCCGGGCCAGCCGACCCCCGAGGGCATGCATCGCGACGGCGTCGATTACGTCCTGGTTCTGTTGATCCGCCGGCGCAACATCAAGAGCGGCACGACCACGATCCACGGCCTCGACCGGCAGCTCCTCGGCAGCTTCACGCTGGCCGAGCCGTTCGACGCCGCGCTGGTGCACGACACGCGCGCCTATCACGGCGTGACGCCGGTCGAGCCGCTCGACCCTGCCCAGCCCGCCTATCGCGACGTCCTGGTGGTCACCTTCCGCAAAGCGTGACCGCAGCCGCGCTTCGGCCACCTCGCCTTGGTGCGGCACGTGCTACATCGGCGTTAGCCATGGCGCAACGCGTATGTGAACTGACCGGCCATTCGCCCTGGCGTAGATTGCCGGAGGGAGAGCAAGGGTAGAGGACAGATGCACGACGAGGCGGGTGCCTGGCAGGGGTTGCTGAAGCTGCGCCACACCGGCGCGGCGCTGTCCGTGCCGGCCGAGCTTCCGCCGCCGGTTGCCACGCTGCTCGATCTTTATCTGCCTTTTGCACGGGTGCCGCGTGGCCGCCCCTACGCCGTTGCCCATCTCGGGCAGAGCCTCGACGGCCGCATCGCCACAGCGGTGGGGGTGTCCCGCTGGGTGACGGGCGAAGCCGATCTCCGGCATACCCATCGCATGCGCGCGCTTGCCGACGCGATCATCGTCGGGTCCGGCACGGTGCGCCACGACGATCCGCAGCTCACCGTGCGCCGCTGCGCCGGTGCGCATCCCGTGCGCGTCGTCATCGATTGCGAGCGCCGTCTCGGGCCCGGGCATCGCGTGTTCCAGGATGGCGCCGCGCCGACGCTGGTGCTGGCGGCGGCGGACCGGGTGAGGCCGGGCGAGCGGCTGGGCGAGGCAGAGGTCCTGGGCCTGCCGCGCAGCGAGAGCGGACTTGCGCCGCGGGAAATACGCAAGTCGCTGGGGGCGCGCGGGCTCAATTTCCTTTTCATCGAGGGTGGCGGCATCACCATCTCGCGCTTTCTCGTCGCCGGCGCGCTCGACCGCCTGCAGCTCACCGTCGCGCCAGTCATCCTGGGATCCGGCCGGCCGAGCCTGTCGCTGCCGGAGATCGTCGAGCCCTGCCAGGGCTTGCGGCCGCGGTTGCGCCGCTTCAGTCTCGGCGAGGACATGCTGTACGAATGCATCTTTCATGAATGAGGCGCGGCACGCGCGGGCCTTCTGGATCGTGGCGCCGGGACGGGGCGAGTTGCGCGCCATGCCGCTGGTGCCGCCGCGCGAGGGCGAGGTGTTGGTGCGCGCCAGCGCCAGCGGCATCAGCCGCGGCACCGAGAGCCTGGTGTTCCAGGGCCGCGTCGCGCCGAGCCAATACCGCGCCATGCGCTGCCCCTTTCAGGACGGCGATTTTCCGGCGCCGGTGAAATACGGCTATGCGTCGGTCGGCGTCGTCGAGGACGGGCCCGCCGAATTGCGCGGCCGGCGCGTCTTCTGCCTCCATCCGCATCAGGACCGCTACGTGGTGCCGTCCGACGCGGTGGTGCCGGTGCCCGACGCCGTGCCCGACCGCCGCGCGGTGCTTGCCGCCAACATGGAGACGGCGGTGAACGGCCTGTGGGACGGCGCGCCGCGCCTCGGCGATCACATCGCGGTGGTCGGAGCGGGCGTCGTCGGTTCTCTCATGGCGGCGCTCGCGGCGCGGCTGCCGGGCGCGCGGGTGGAACTTGTCGACGTCAAGCCCGCGCGCGCATCCCTCGCCGCCGCGCTCGGCTGCCGCTTTGCTCTGCCGCATTCTGCGGCGGGCGGGGCCGATCTCGTCATCCACGCCAGCGGCAGCGCCGCCGGGCTCGCCACCGCGCTCGGCCTCGCTGGCTTCGAGGCAACGGTGCTGGAGATGAGCTGGTACGGCGATGCACCCGTCGCGGCGCCGCTTGGCGAGGCTTTCCATGCGAAGCGCCTCGTGTTGCGCTCCTCGCAGGTGGGCGCCGTCGCGCGTGCGCGCCGCGCGCGCCGGTCGCATCGCCAGCGCCTCGCCCTCGCGCTTGATTTGCTCGTCGATCCGGTGTTCGATCGGCTGGTCCAGGACGAGAGCGCATTTGAGGACCTACCGCAGACCATGATGCGGCTGGCGAGCGATCCCGGCGGGCCGCTGTGCGAGGTGGTGCGATATTAGCTAAGCTGCACCGGTAGCATCGCAACTGCTTTGCTGGAGTGTCCTGGATGTACAGCCTTGCCGTCGGCGATCATGTCATGATCGCGCACAGCTTCGTCGGTGAAGTGTTCGGCCCGGCGCAGCAGCTGCATGGCGCGACCTACGCGGTCGAGATAGAGTTGAAGCGCGGTCAACTCGACGGCAATGGCCTCGTCTGCGACATCGGGCTCGCGCTCACCATGCTCAAATCCGCGCTCGCCGAGATCAACTACCGCAATCTCGACGACGTGCCGGAGTTTCGCGGCCGCAACACTACGACCGAGTTCCTGGCCGGCGACATCTTCCGTCGCCTGAAGACGCGCATCGCCCAGGGCGCGCTTGGTCCCGGCACGCCCGGCGCCTTCGCGGGGCTCCGCGTCGTGCTGCGCGAGTCGCCGGTCGCGTGGGCGGCTTTCGAGGGTCCGCTCGATCGATGACGATCGCCTTCATCGTGCCGGGAGCGCTCGACCAGCTCACCGGCGGCTATCTGTTCGACCGGCGCATCGTCGACGGCTTGCGCGACGCGGGTCGCGCTGTGACCGTGCACGAGCTGCCGGGCCAATTCCCCGAGGTCGATGCCGCCACGCGCCGCGCCGCCGCCGCGGTGCTTGGCGGACTTCCCGATGGGAGCGCGGCGGTGATCGACGGCTTGGCGCTGCCTGCCTTCGCCGAGTGCCTGATACCGGAAGCCGCGCGGCTCAAGCTCGTTGGCTTCGTGCACCATCCGCTGGCGCTCGAGACCGGGCTTGCCGCCGAGGCGGGCCAGCGGTTCGCCGCCCTTGAGATGCGGTTGCTCCCGCGGCTCCGCGGCGTGCTCTGCCCGAGTGAGATCACCGGCTGGGCCATGCAGGAGTATGGCGTGCCGCGCGAGCGCATCGAGATCACGCGCCCCGGCACGGACAAGCCCGCGCCGCCGCCCCGCCGCGCATTGCATGAAGGGCCGCTCCGCCTGCTCGCGGTCGGCACGGTCACGCCGCGGAAGGGCCATCTGCTGCTGATCGAGGCGCTCGCCGCGCTCGACGACCGTGCCTGGACTTTGCGCTGCATCGGCAGCTTGACGCGCGATCCGCTCACCGCGGCGGCGCTCGAGCGCGCCATCGCCCGGCACCGGCGTGGGGACCGTGTCGCGCTCGAGGGCGACTGGCCGCCGGACCGCATCGGCATCGCTTATGCCGAGGCCGATGCTTTCGTGCTGCCCTCGCATCACGAGGGTTATGGCATGGCCTTCGCCGAGGCGCTGGCCCATGGCCTGCCTATCGTCGGCACCAGCGCCGGCGCCGTCCCCGAGGTGGTGCCGGCGACGGCCTCGCTGCTGGTGCCGCCGGGCGACCGCGACGCGCTCGTGGCGGCGCTGCGCCTGCTGCTCGACAATGCCGATCTGCGCGCGCGGCTGGCCGCAGGCGCCGTGGCGGCCGGCGCCGCCCTGCCGGACTGGCCGACGGCGGTGAGGCGTTGGCTCGCCGCCTTCGACCGGCTGGCGGCGTGAGCGACCATTGCGCGCGGCCGTGGCCAGGCGAATATTTAGGGAATCAGGCGAGTCTGCACTGGAGAGAGACATGGCCAAGGCGATCTGGCACGGCAAGGTGCTGGCCGAGAGCGAGCGCTTCGAGCTCGTCGAGGGGAATGTCTACTTCCCGCCCGATACGCTCGACCGGCGGTTCTTCAAG
>DASVOY010000726.1:0-1532 GCA_036383115.1 Allostellaceae bacterium | reverse complement strand
CCGCGGTGATGCGCTCGCGCGCGATCGCCGCGTAATCTTCGTCGCGCTCGATGCCGATGAAGCGGCGGCCGAGCCGCTTCGCTACCGCGCCGGTGGTGCCGGTGCCGAAGAAGGGATCGAGCACGGTGTCGCCGGGCCGCGTCGAGGCCAGCAGCACGCGATGGAGCAGCGCCTCGGGCTTCTGCGTCGGATGCGCCTTCTTGCCGTCGCGCTTCAGCCGCTCCGGCCCGCCGAAGAGCGGCAGGAGCCAGTCGCTGCGCATCTGCAGCTCGTCGTTGAGCGACTTCATCGCCTCGTAATTGAAGGTGTAGCGCGTCTCCTGCGAGCGCGCGCACCACAGCAGCGTCTCATGCGCGTTGGTGAAGCGCCGGCCGCGGAAGTTCGGCATCGGGTTGGTCTTGCGCCAGACGATGTCGTTGAGGATCCAGAATCCCAGATCCTGGAGGATCGCGCCGACGCGGTAGATGTTGTGGTAGCTGCCGATGACCCAGAGCGCGCCGTCGGGCTTGAGGAGCCGCCGCGCTTCAGCGAGCCAGGCGCGGGTGAAGCAGTCGTAATCGGCGAAGCCTGCGAAGCGGTCCCATGCCTCGTCGACGCCATCGACGCGGCTGTGGTTGGGCCGCAACAGCTCGCCGCCGAGCTGGAGGTTGTAGGGCGGATCGGCGAAGACGAGATCGACCGAGGCTTCCGGCAGCCGCGCCATCAGCTCGATGCAGTCCCCCACCAGCACCTCGTCGTCGCGCAGGCGTACGACTTCGCCCATGTGCGTCTCGCTCCCCCGAGTCGCCCGCACTTTGCGCCGGGCCGAGTCGCGCCGTCAATAACTTTGCGGAGTCAATCCGTTATGGGGATTCGTTCGACTCGAATCCGAGCGAGAGCTGCACCGGCGCGAAGGAGCGCCGGTGATGCGGCGTGAGGCCCAGGGACTGGAGCGCCGCCTGATGCTCAGGCGTGCCGTAGCCGACATTGGTGTGCCAGCCATAGCCGCCGTAGCGCAGCGCCAGGCGGCGCATGAGGCGGTCGCGCGTCACCTTGGCGATGACCGAAGCGGCGGCGATCGACAGCGACAATCCGTCGCCGCCGATCACCGTGCGCACGGCGCAAGGCAGCGGCGGCGGGACGTTGCCGTCGATGAGGGCAATGTCCGGCTTCGCGCCGAGCGCCGTCACAGCGCGGCACATGGCGGCGAGCGTCGCCTGGAGGATGTTGCGCCGGTCGATCTCGATGACGCTCGCCGCGCCGACGCCGATCTGCGCGCAGCGCTCGAGCATGGCCGCGAATTCCTCGCGCGCATCGGCCGAGAGCTTCTTCGAATCGTCGAGCCCGTGGCGCAGCGCGCGCGGCAGCCGGCGCCGGTCGAGGATCACCGCCGCCGCGACAACGGGTCCCGCGAGCGGCCCGCGCCCCGCCTCGTCCACGCCGCAGACGAGGCCCTTGCACGCCATCTCCAGGGCGAAATCGGGCATGGCGCAAAGAGACACGATGACGACGCGTCTGGCAAGCGGTTGTCAGCTGTGCGTAGTCCTCTTCCT
>DASVOY010000725.1:0-4281 GCA_036383115.1 Allostellaceae bacterium | reverse complement strand
TTCTCGTTGAGGCGGGGATTGTGCTTCATGGTGCAAGAGCCGAGCGGGTAGAGCCCGGTGTCGATGGCGTAGTTCTTCTGCGACAGCCGGGTGAAGTGGCGCACGACCTGCGGCTCGCTCACCCCCGGGAGCCCGATCGGCCCCTGGCGCCGCAAGCCGCCGAGCCGGTCGGTGACGCGCGGCGGCGTTGGCAGATCGACGCCGCAGCGTCCGGGCTGATCGCGCTCGAAGAGCAGCGGCTCCTCGATCGTGAGGCCACGATTGCCGCTGATGGTCGGGGCGGGACTCGTCTGTGATCCGAAGGTGCTCAGTGCCTGGCTCCACTCGCTCATCGCAGCACCTCGCGCAAGCCCTCGGCAAAGGCCTTCATGTCGTCCTCGGTGTTGGTCTCGGTGGCGGCGACGATCAGGAGATCGGCGACGTTCTTGCGGCCGGGCCAGAAGCGGCTCGCCGGCACGCCCGCGAGCACGCCGCGCTTGGCGAGAGCTTCGACCACCGGTGCAGCGGCGCGCGGCAGGCGGACGGTAAACTCATTGAAGAAGGTGTCGTTGAGCACGGCGACGCCCGGCACGGCGGCGAGGCGCTCGGCCAGCATCACCGCATGGGAGTGGTTGAGTTCGGCCAGACGCGTGAAGCCGGCCTCGCCCAGGAGCGCCATGTGGACGGTGAAGGCGAGCGCGCACAGGCCCGAATTGGTGCATATGTTGCTCGTCGCCTTCTCGCGGCGGATATGCTGCTCGCGGGTCGAGAGCGTCAGCACCCAGCCGCGCCTGCCCTCGACATCCGTCGTCTGGCCGGCGAGCCGGCCCGGCATCTGCCGCACGAATTTCTCGCGCGTGGCGAAGAGGCCGACATGCGGCCCGCCGAAGGTGAGGGGATTGCCGATCGACTGCCCCTCGGCGGCGACGATGTCGGCGCCCATCTCGCCGGGCGGATTGACCAGGCCGAGCGACACCGCCTCGGTGACGACGACGACGAGCAGCGCGCCGGCGCGATGGCAGGCCTCGGCCAGCGCCGAGACATCGTGGACATGGCCGAAGAAGCCGGGGTTCTGCACGACGACGCAAGCGGTGCTGCCGTCGATGAGGGCCGCCAGATCGTCGCGCGCCAGCGGATCGGGATCGCGGGCGACGATGTCGAAGCCGGCAAAGCGCGCATGGGTCGCGGTCGTCTCGCGGTAATGCGGGTGCAGGTCGCCGGCGAGAATGGCCTTGTGCCGACGCGTCAGCCGGTTCGCCATCATCACCGCCTCGGCGCAGGATGTGGCGCCGTCATACATCGAGGCGTTGGCCGCATCCATGCCGGTGATGAGCGCCACCTGCGTCTGGAACTCGAACAGCGCCTGCAGCGTGCCTTGCGACACCTCGGGCTGATAGGGCGTGTAGGAGGTCAGGAACTCGCCGCGCTGGATGAGATGGTCGACCGAAGCGGGCACATGATGGCGATAGACTCCGGCGCCCAAGAAGCTCGCCGCCGCGCCCGCCGAGAGATTCTTCGCCGCCATGCGCGCGAGCGCACGCTCCACCTCGAGCTCGCCCATCGCACGCGGCAGATCGACGGGCCGGTCGAGCCGCGCCGCCGGCGGCACGTCGCGGAACAGCGCCTCCACGCTGTCCGCGCCGATCGCGGCGAGCATGGTGCGGCGCTCGCCCTCGGTGAGCGGCAGGTAGCGCATCAGGGCAGGCCCTCGACGAAAGCGTTGTAGGCGGCCTCGTCCATCAGGTCGGCGAGCTCTTTCGGGTTGGCGACGCGCAGCTTCATGAACCAGCCCTCGCCCATGGGATCGCTGTTGATGCGCCCGGGCTCGCCGGAAAGCTCGCCGTTGACGGCAATGACCTCGCCCGAGATCGGCGCGTAGACCTCGCTCGCCGCCTTCACCGATTCGACCACCGCGGCCTCCTTCCCCTTCTGGACGCGGCGGCCCACCTCGGGCAACTCGACATAGACGACGTCGCCGAGCTGCGTCTGGGCGTAGTCGGTGATGCCGATGACGGCAACATCGCCCTCGACGCGAATCCACTCGTGATCTTTCGTGTACTTGACGGTGCTCATGGGAACCTCGCCGAAAATGTAGCTAGAGTCAGCCGCGGTGGTAGCGGTGCGGGACGAAGGGAAGCGGCACGACCCGCGCCGGGCGCGGCATGCCGCGCACCATCAGCCTGAGTGGCGTGCCCAGCGCGGCATGGAGGCTCGCGACATAGCCCATCGCGATCGGGCCATCGACCGAGGGACCGAAGCCGCCGCTGGTGACGCGGCCGATGGCGGCGCCCTCCGCATCGACGATCTCGGTTCCCTCGCGTGCCGGCGCGCGACCTTCGGGCTTGATGCCGACGCGCTTGCGCGAGACGCCTTCCTTGAGTTGGCGTGCGACGGTTGCGGCGCCGGGGAAGCCGCCCTCGACACGGCGCCGCTTCTGGACCGTCCAGCCAAGATCCGCCTCGACGAGGCTCGTCGTCGCGTCGATGTCGTGGCCATGGAGGCAGAGCCCCGCCTCGAGTCGAAGCGAGTCGCGCGCCCCCAGCCCCACAGGCATCACCTCCGGCTCGCCGAGAAGACGACGCGCCAGCCGTTCCGCCGAGGTGGCCGGCACCGAGATCTCGAAACCGTCCTCGCCGGTGTAGCCCGAGCGCGTGACGAAGCAGGGCAGCTGGTCGACCTCGATCGCAGCACCGGTCATGAAGGCCACGGCGCCCACACCGGGCGCAATGCGCGCCAGCACGGCAGCGGCAGCCGGGCCCTGCAGCGCCAGGAGCGCGCGGTCCTCGAGCGGCGTCACCGTCGCCCGGCGCGCGAGGTGCCGGCGGAGATGGGTGATGTCTTCCTTCTTGCGCGAGGCGTTGACCACGAGCATGAGGTGGTCGCCGGCATTGGTGACCATGAGGTCGTCGAGGATGCCGGCGGCGTCATTGGTGAAGAGCGTGTAGCGCATCCGCCCGGGCGCGAGCCCGGCGATGTCGCCCGGCACCAGCGCCTCGAGCGCCGCAGCGGCCTCGGCCCCGGCGAGCCGCATCTGCCCCATATGCGAGACGTCGAAGAGCCCCGCCTTGGCGCGCGCATGCAGATGCTCGGCCATGATGCCGGCCGGATATTGCACGGGCATGTCATAGCCGGCGAACGGCACCATCTTGGCGCCGAGGCTCAGATGAAGCCGGTGGAGCGGCGTGCGGTGTAGAGCGGTCTCGGCCATTGGGCCCTCGGGACGAACACGGCTTCGGGCGGTCGCGACGCGACCGAAGCCCCCTCTGTCCCAGGACCTGAAAGATTCACCGGACGGCCTCACGGCGCGGCCGGGTTACCTCGTCGGTGAGGTGCCTGCGTCAAAGAGCGCAGGCGCCTGCTTTCCAGAGTGCCCTTCCCCCAACGGTCCTTCTGCCTGAGAGTTTCCGGGGCGGTTGCTCCTTCGGCGCCGGGACGGATCCCGGTCTCTCCCATCGGGGTGCGAGCGGCGAACGCACCCTAGCACCGCGCGCCTGCGATAGCGAGTCCTGGCCTTGCCGTGATCTATTTCTCGCCGGTCCAGACCATGATCATGATGCGCCGGTCTTCCCCACCGGTATTATTGTTCGAGACGCGATCGGATACGTTGTCGATGTGCTTCACCTCGACGCTCGGTCCAAGCGTCGGAAGCCACTCGTTGATGTCCTTTTCCATCTTCGCGATCTGGGTCGGCCCTTGAAAAGTAAAAAGCTTGAAGTTCATGGCTTGGCTCCTTTCAGACGCCGTGCGCCGGCATGGTTTCTGCACACGGCACATCGGTGACCGCGCGGCCTGGCGTGCAGGAGCAGGGTCGCCGATCAGGGCGGCGCTCGCTGAGCAGGGTTTGAGCGGGATGGTGGCGGGCAGGCCAGCCGCGCGGATGGCCCTGCATTCATGGGCCATCTCTCTGAAGGGGTCGTTAATGTGCGACGGTTTCGCCCGAAGCGGTGATTCGCGCTTGGCGGAGCTATTGCGCCTGGCCGCGCGTGCGGTTGAGCTCGAGCTGCTCGGGAGTCAGCTGCAGCCCGACGATGACGCTATATTGGCTGCCAGCGCCGAGATCACGCAGCGGCAAGCCGACGGCGATCTCGTCGGTGACGTGCAGCTGGTTCTGGCGCGGCGCAAACTCGACATGGATGGTGAATTCCTGCTTGCGCAGGATGCTCTGACGCGCATCGGCGAGCGCGACGAAATAGGTGAAATCATGCTGCTTGAGCGTCGGATCATTACGCGCGGCAACGAAAGTCAGGCGCAAGTCGGCGCGCAGTCCCACCGTCTCGGCGTCGCAGTTGCTGGTCGCCGAGA
>DASVOY010000724.1:0-7732 GCA_036383115.1 Allostellaceae bacterium | reverse complement strand
GTTGCGCGAGGCGACGCGGAGGAGCCGCGTGAAGGATATCAAGGTGAAGCCGCGCAAGCTCTCTGGGCCGGCGCTGCGCGTGACCGAGAACCTGCTGGTGCGGCGCGACGGCAAGACGGCGCATCATTGCTGCGCCAAATGCGATACGGACCTCGGGCCGACGAGCGACAAGTACAAGGATCATTGCCTGCGCGAGGACAACCCGATCCAGGCATCGAGCCCGCTGGTCGGCGATCCCAAGCGCTTCATCGACGACGAGCCCGTATTCCGCCAGTTCTTCTGCCCCGGCTGCGGCACCCTCATCGAGAACGAGATCGCCGTCGCCCAGGACCCGGTGCTGCGCGACATCGAGGTCGTCGCCGACGAGCGGCTCTTGCAACGCCAGCCGGAAGCGGCAGACTAGCGCCACAACCAGACCGGACAGGAGACCCCCATGGCTGAAGCATACATCGTCGCTGCGGCGCGCACGGCGGGCGGGCGGAAGGGCGGGCGGCTCTCCGGGTGGCATCCGGCGGATCTCGCGGCGGAGGTGCTGAAGGCGCTGGTGGCGCGGAGCAAGGCCGATCCGGCGCTCGTCGAGGATGTGATCATGGGCTGCGTCAGCCAGGTCGGCGAGCAGGCGCTCAACGTCGCGCGCAACGCGGTGCTGGCGGCGAAGCTGCCCGAGAGCGTGCCGGCGACCTCGGTCGACCGCCAATGCGGCTCGTCGCAGCAGGCGCTCCACTTCGCCGCGCAGGCGGTGATGTCGGGCACGATGGACGTCGTCATCGCCGCCGGCGTCGAGAGCATGAGCCGGGTGCCGATGGGCCTCTCCTCGGTGCTGCCGGAGAAGAACGGCTTCGGCAAGCCCACGAGCCCGCGCATGGGGGAACGCTATCCGGACGTCGTCTTCAGCCAGTTCACCGGCGCCGAGATGATGGCGAAGAAATACGGGCTGTCGAAGGACGAGCTCGATAAGTTCGGCTATCTGAGCCACCAGAAGGCGATCGCGGCGGCGCAGAAGGGTCTCTTCGACGAGGAGATCGTGCCGGTCGCGATCACGCTTCCGGACGGCTCGACCGATGTTCATAAGACGGACGAGGGCATTCGCTTCGATGCCAGCCTGGAGGCGATCAAAGGGGTGAAGCTGCTGCAGGAAGGCGGCCGCATCACCGCGGCCACCTCGAGCCAGATCTGCGACGGCGCCTCGGGTGTCATGGTAGCGAGCGAGAAGGGGCTGAAGGCGCTGGGCGTGGCGCCGCTCGCCCGCGTGCATGGGATGACCGTGATCGGCCACGACCCGGTCATCATGCTGGAAGCGCCGATCCCGGCGACGCAGCGTGCGCTCAAGAAGGCGGGCATGTCGATCGACGACATCGATCTCTTCGAGGTCAACGAAGCCTTCGCTTCGGTGCCGGTGGCATGGCTCAAGAAAACCGAGGCGGACCCGGCGAAGCTCAACGTCCATGGCGGCGCCATCGCGCTCGGCCATCCGCTCGGCGCGTCCGGTACCAAGCTGATGACGACGCTGGTCTATGCGTTGAAGCAGCGCGGCAAGCGCTGGGGCCTCCAGACCATGTGTGAAGGCGGCGGTCTCGCCAACGTCACCATCGTCGAGCGGCTTTAGGCGCGAAGGGCGGCGCGCGGCGATGATGCAAAGGGCGCCCGTTGTGTAGCGCCGAGCTGGCAGCGTTGTGGAGCCGAAAGTGATGCGGAACGACGACCCGCTTGGTCCACTTCGGCATCGATTTCTACGTTTCACGTGAAACATTTCGCGCGTGGCGCGGCGTCAGGCCGCGCTGCGCCGCGCTTGGCACCGGAATGCCGCGGCTGGCCCGGCCAAGGAGGCGGGGGCGCGCTTGTAGTCTTTTGCCGCTGCCGGGTCGGCGGGGCTAGAGGCCCAGGTAAAACTTCCGGATCAGCTCGTTGTTGTTGAGCTCGTCGGCGGAGCGGCCCTCGAAGGCGATCTTGCCGTGGACGATGACGTAGCCGCGGTCGGCGATGCGGATCGCCTGGGTGAAGTTCTGCTCGGCCATGAGCACGGAGAGGCGATAGCTCTCCTTGAGCTCGCCGATCTTCTCGATGGTCCGCCGCACCAGGAGCGGCGCCAGGCCCACGGACGGCTCGTCCACCAGCAGGATGCGCGGCGCCGACATCAGCGCGCGCGCCAGCGCCAGCATCTGCTGCTCGCCGCCGCTCATGCTGCCGGCGAGCTGGTCGCGCCGCTCGGCCAGCACGGGGAACGCCTCGAAGCAATAGGCGAGGTTCTTCTTGAGATCGGCGCGCGCCATCGGCCGGAACGCGCCCAGCAGCAGATTCTCCTCGACGGTGAGCTTGGGGAAGAGGCGGCGCCCCTCGGGGACGAGGGCGATGCCGAGATCGACGATCTCCTCGGTCGTCTTGCCGATCAGCTCATGGCGCTGGCCGTCGATCTCGGCGGTGATGCTGCCGGAGGTGGGCCGGACGATGCCCATGACGCATTTGATGAGCGTGCTCTTGCCGTTGCCGTTGGTGCCGAGCAGCGCCACGGTTTCGCCGGCAGCGACGCCCATCGAGATGTCCTCGAGCACGCGCACCGCGCCGTAGGCGGCGTTGACGCCCGCTATGGAGAGGCTACTCGCCAAGATAGGCCTTCACGACGCCGGGGTTGCGCACGACCTCCTGCGGCACGCCGTCGGCGATCTTGCGCCCGGCGACGAGCACGACGAGGCGGCTGGAGAAGCTCATCACCGCGCGCATGATGTGCTCGATCAGGATGATGGTGATGCCGCGCTCGATCAGCCGCGCCAGCAGCGCCAGGATGTCGTCGATCTCGGAATGCGAGAGCCCGGCCATCGCCTCGTCGGCGATCAGCAGCTTGGGCTCCGCCGCCATGGCGCGGGCGAGCTCGAGCTTGCGCATCTCGACCTGGGTCAGGTCGCGCGGCCGCTGGCCGGCCTTGTCGGCGAGGCCGACGAGCTGCAGGAGCTCGCCGCAGCGCTCGTCGATCTGGGCCGGCGACAGGTGCCCGCCCCGGCGCGCATTGACCGTATAGAGCAGGGGGATGCGAATGTTGTCCGCGACCTTGAGGCTGCCGAAGGGCTTCGGCAGCTGGAAGCTGCGCGCCATGCCGAGCCGGGTGCGCTGATGCGCCGGCAGCCCATCCATGACGCGGCCGTCGAAACGGACACGGCCGGCGTCGTTGCGCAGCGTGCCGCAGAGGCAGTTCACAAGCGTGCTCTTGCCCGAGCCGTTGGGGCCGATGAGTCCGAGACGTTCGCCGGCGCGGACCGACAGATTGATCGCCTCGAGCGCGGTGAAGCCGCCGAAATGCTTGCCGAGATCCTCGACCTCGAGGAGGGCGTCCGCCATCACCGCCTCCATCGTCGCCGCGGCCTGAGCCAGGTCTCGACGAGGCCGACGATGCCGTTGGGCGCGATGATGACGAAGGCGACGAGGAGCACGCCGACGATCAGCAGGTTGAGCGCCGAGGAGATGGTCACGGTGGCGAGCTGCTGGATGGTGCCGAGAAAGACGGCGCCGACGACCGGGCCGATCCAACTCTGCATCCCGCCGATCAAGGGCATGGCGATGCTGTTGACGGCGTAGGCCAGATCGAAGCCCGAGGCCGGGTCGATATAGGTGACGTAGTAGGGGTAGGGCGCCCCCGCCATGCCCATGAGCACGCCGGAGAGTGTGGTCGCCACCAGCTTGAGGCGGAGCGTCGGCACGCCCGCTGCCTCGGCCGCCTGCTCGTCGTCGCGGATCGCGGCGAAGCCGTAGCCGAGCCGCGAGGGCTCGATGCTGCGTGCGATTCCGACGGCGATCACGGCGAGGGCGAGCATCAGGAAGAAGAGATACTCGACGTAGCTGCCAAGGAGCGGCACCTGCGCCGGCCGGATGATGTAGGCGCCGCGCGAGCCGCCGACATAGTCCCAGTTGGTGATGAGCGTCTGCACGACCACGGCGAGCGCGAGGGTGGCGATCGAGAAGAAGGCGCCGCGCAGCCTGAGCGTGAGATAGCCCATGCCGAACCCGACCACGCCCGAGACGATGCCGCCCACCAGCACCAGCGCCGGGATAGGCAGGGGGAAGAGCTTGTAGAGCACGACGGTGCTGTAGGCGCCAAGCGCGAAGAATGCTGCCGTGCCGAAATTCACATAGCCGGTGTAGCCGCCGAGGATGTTCCAGGCGGTTGCCAGCACGACGTATTGCAGGACGCGGTAGCCGGCGAAGAAATAATACTGGTTCGGCACGAGCACGGAGAGACCAGCGACGATGGCGCCGACGATGATCGCGACGATCCAGAAGGTGCCGGTGCGCATCCTCATCGCCCCATGATGCCGGAGGGGCGGAAGGCGAGGGTGAGGAGCAGGAAGCCGAAGGCGACCGCGGGCGACCAGGAGGGGCCGTAGAATGTCGCGGTGAGGCTTTCGACCACGCCGAGGAGCAGCGCCGCCGTCAGCATGCCGGGGAAGGAGCCCAGCCCGCCCAGCACGCAGATGGCGAAGACGCGGCCGATATAGTCGCGGCCGATCGAGGGCTCGACCGGCTGGATGATGATGAGAAAGGCGCCGGCGATCCCTGCGCTCGCGATCGAGAGGGCGAAGGCGATGCGCTTGATGCGAGCCGGGTTCGCCGACATGAGCTGGAGGGCGAGCCGATCCTGAGACACCGCCATGATGGCGCGGCCGATGAAGGTCCCCGACAGGAAGAGTTGGAGCGCCGCCAGCAGCGCCATCGAGCAGACGAAGGGCACGAGCATGCGCAGCGGCAGGTCGATCGGCCCGAGATGGAGGGTGGTGCTGATGTATCGTGCCTCGACGAAGCGGTAATCGACGCCGAAGACGAGGATCAGCGCCACCTCGGTGATGAACAAGAGGCCGAAGAAGAAGGCGAGCCCGCGCAGCGCCTCGTCGCCGCGCCGCTCGAAGACGACGTGATAGACCTGATAGACTGCGGCACCGAGCGCGTAGAAGGCCGGCGCCACGATCACGCTTGCCAGGATGGGATCGATTCCGAGCCGGCTGTTGACGATGTAGGCGATGTAGGAGCCGAGAATGATGAAGGCGGGATGCGCGATGTTGACGATATCGAGCATGCCGAAGGAGATCGACACGCCGACCGTCACCGCGGCATAGAAGCCGCCCAGGAGGATGCCGGCCACCACCGCGCCCAAAAGAAGGTCAAACGACATATCGGCGGCTCTGTCGGCTCAGTGCTTGATGTCCGAATAGGGCGACTGGACCTCACCCGATTTGTATTCGCCGGGATAGACCACGACCTGCGTGCCCGGCTTCTTGAACTGCGCGATGTCGTTGCCGGTGATGCCGCGGTACTGGACGAAGATGATGCGTGGCTCCGCCCATTCGCCGTTGGCGGCGAATTTGACGTCGCCCACCACCGTCTTGAACGTGGTCTGGTGGATGTATTCGGCGATCTTCTTCTGGTCGAGCCCCTTCGTGGTCTCGACCGCCTGCCCCAGGATCTGCATCGCGGCATAGGCGAAGGGCGGCAGGTAGAAGCCCAGCGAATCCGCGCCCTCCTTGGCCGCCCGCGGCTGGTATGTCGTAAGGAACTCGCGGATGCCGGGGAAATTCATCGTCGGCTCCGGCGCGTAGAGGTCGTAACAGATGATGCCGTTGAGCATGGGCCCGAGCTGCTGCTTAAGCGCGGCGAATTGCAGGCCGATCATGCCGCCGCCGAACACCGTGGTCTTGAGCCCGACCTCGTTGGCTGCGCGCACCATGCCGGCGCTGTCGGGCGGGTAGGAGGCGACATAGACGATATCGGGATTGGCGGCCTGGATGGCGCGCACGATCGGCGTGAAATCGACGGTGCTCGGCGGGTAGCTGCGGTCGTAGACGATCTTGAGGCCGAACTTCTTCGCGACCTCGCGCGCGCCTTCCGTCGCGACCTTGGGATATTCCGCATCGGCGCCGAGGATGGCCAGCGTCTTGGGCGTCGGCTTCGCCGTCATCGCCGCCTCGAGGAAGCCTTGGACGGTCGAGTATTTGGCGTCGGGGCCGTTGGGCTGGATCTGGAAGAAGCGGTCGTAATGGAACTGGTCGTTCACCGCGAGGCCGAAGAGGCCTACGAAGGCCATGCCGTGCTGCATGATGATGGGCATGGCCGGCGCCTGCAGGTTGGTACCGTAGCCCGAGACGACGAGGTCGACCTTGTCGATGTCGAGCAGCTTGGTGTAGATGCCGGGCACAGTGGCCGGGTTGGTCTGGTCGTCGTAATAGACGAGCTGCACCGGCCGGCCGAGGAGCCCGCCCTTGGCGTTCACCTCCTCGGCCCAGATCTGCATGGCGATGAGCGCCGCCTTGCCGTTGCCGGCGAGCCCGCCGGTGAGCGCCATGCCGAAGCCGATCCGGATGGGCTCGGCCGCCCGCGCCGCCGGCCACACACTCATCGACAGCAGCATGGCCGCGACCGCGCAAGCGATCGCCTTGGCCCTCATCGCGCCTGATGGACGCCCGAGCATTGCTCCCTCCCTCCCGTGTCGCCCCGCTCTTTGCTTGGCCGGGCTTCCCTGCCGAATGTTCCTGCGAGCCAAGCCTGCGCCCGCTCGCGATGGGGCGCTAGTCTGGCGGAAGAGTCGCGGCTTGACCAGCCCGCTTGCAACTTGCGTTGACAGTCGCGCCGCCGCTTCTGCGATTTCCCGAAATGCCGCGCCCGACGGCGCCGGGGGCGACCCGACGAGCGCGGCAACGTGATGAAAATCTAGGCACGGCTGGCGCGGCGGGCGTCCGATCATCCGGTCGCGCGGCCGATGTTTGTCGCTTGACACGGCCTGTCGAAGACCATCCATGCGCTGAGCGCATGCCAGACGGTCTTGTCGATGCGCTGTCCGGATCGTCACATCAATCGCGACGTGTGCGCGGAGGCTGCGAAAGGCCTCCGCTGTCCCGCTTTGCCATCGGAGTGATGGAGCGGCGACCCGGTGGAGGAATCTCGATGGATCGTATTACCAGCATGACGGCGTTCGTTCAGGTGGTTGACCAAGGCAGCTTCTCGGGCGCCGCCAAGCGCCTGGAGCTGTCGCCGGCCATGGTCACCAGCCATGTCCAGTCGCTCGAGAAGCGGCTCGGCATCCAGCTGCTCAACCGGACGACGCGGAAAGTCAGCGTTACCGAGGCGGGCCGCGCCTTCTACGAGCGCTGCATCCAGATCCTGGCGGAGGTCGAGGAAGCGGAGGCCGCCGCGAGCGAACTGCATTCGACGCCGCGCGGCCGGCTGCGCGTCAACACCTCGGCGGCGCTGGCGCGGGTGGTGGCGCCGCTCATCGCCGAATACGTCGCGATGTATCCCGAGGTCTCGTTCGACCTGATCATGACCGATCACATGGTCGATCTGGTCGAGGAGGGCTTCGACCTTGCGCTTCGTGCCGGCCCGCTGCCGGATTCGACACTGATGACGCGGCGGCTGGGGCTGGGGCGCAAGATCCTGTGTGCCTCGCCAGCCTATCTCGCCCGGCACGGCACGCCGAAACATCCGGCGGATCTCGCCGACCACAACTGCATCACCTACATGAACTCCTTCCTTGAGCATCGCTGGCGCTTCACCGGGCTTGATGGTGAGCACGAGATCGAGGTCGCGGGCAATCTGCGCACCAACAGCATCGAGGGGATGCGGGCGGCCGCGCTCGCCGGCCTGGGCATCTGCCTGATGCCGGCGGTCAACATGGGCGATGACCTCTCGGCCGGGCGCCTGATCCGGTTCCTGCCCGACTTCCGCACCAGCGAGGCGATGATTCAGGCGGTCTACC
>DASVOY010000723.1:0-1605 GCA_036383115.1 Allostellaceae bacterium | reverse complement strand
TTACCGGCGAGCACGGCGTCGGCGTCGAGAAGCGCGACCTCATGCCGACCATGTTCGACGAGGTCGATCTGAACCAGCAGCAGCGCCTCAAATGCGCCTTCGACCCCGACGGGCTCCTGAACCCGGGCAAGGTCTTCCCGCGGCTCCACCGTTGCGCCGAGCTGGGGCGCATGCACATCCACCGCGGCGAGGCGCGTTTTCCCGACCTCCCGCGGTTCTGAGTTCGTGGCTATGTTGCCCCCACTGTATTCGTCATCGCCGGGCTTGGCCCGGCCGTCCACATCTTCCGGCGCGCGGCAACAAGACGTGGATGGCCGTGACAAGCACGGCCATGACGGAAAAAAAGCCGAGGCGCGGTCGAGAAGGACCGGTCGGTGACGCGATTCCATCCAACAGAAGAGCGTGAGCTTGTCGATGTCGTCGCGGCGGCGGTGGCGCAGGAGGAGCCGCTCGAGATCGTCGCTGGTGGCAGCAAGCGCGGCCTGGGCCGCCCGCCGCAGACGCCGCATACGCTCGATGTCGGTGCCTTCTCCGGCATCCGCGCCTACGAGCCCGAGGAGCTGGTGCTCACCGCCGGCGCCGCGACGCCGCTATCCGAGATCGAGACGGCGCTCGACAAGGCGGGCCAGATGCTCGCCTTCGAGCCGCCGGACTGGCGGGCGCTGCTCGGCACCAATGGGGCGTCGCCGACCCTGGGCGGCATGCTCGCCGCCAATCTCGGCGGGCCGCGGCGCATCAAGCAGGGCGCGGCGCGCGACCATTTCCTGGGATTCCGCGGCGTGAGTGGGCGCGGCGAGGCATTCAAGGCCGGCGGCCGCGTCGTCAAGAACGTCACCGGCTATGACCTCTGCAAGCTCATCGCCGGCTCCTACGGCACGCTCGTGGTCTTGACCGAAGCGACGCTGAAGGTGCTGCCGAGTCCCGAGGCGTCGCGCAGCATCGTGGTCCACGACCTCGACGACGCGCGCGCGCAGCGCGCCATGAGCGAGGCGCTCAACAGCCCGCACGAGGTAAGCGGCGCCGCGCATCTACCCGGCGGCGAGAGCGGCCGCGACCGGCCGCTGACGGTGCTGCGCCTGGAAGGGCCGGTGCCGTCGGTCGAGGCGCGCGCTGCCGCGCTCAAGGCGGAGCTGGCCGGCTTCGGCGCGGCCGACGAGGCCCGCAATGACGATTCCGCGCGGCTCTGGCGCGTGTTGCGCGACGTCACGCCGTTTGCCGCGCTGAGCGATCGCGCGGTGTGGCGCGTCTCGGTACCGCCGACGGCGGGACCGGCGCTGGCCGCGGCGGTTGCGCAAACGCTCGACGCTCGCCATTTCTTCGACTGGGGCGGCGGCCTCGTCTGGCTTGCGGTCAGCGGCGCGGAGGATGGCGGCGCCGGGGCGATCCGCGGCGCGGTCGCGAGGAGCGGCGGCGGCCATGCGATGCTCATCCGCGGCCCGCAGGCGTTGCGCGCCGCGGTGCCGGTGTTCCAGCCGCTTGCTCCCGCGCTCGCCGCGCTGACCGCCCGCGTCAAGGAGAGCTTCGACCCAAAGCGCATCCTCAACCGCGGCAGGATGTACCCGGAATTGTGATCTGAGGAATGCAGACCAACTTCTCTCTCGCCCA
>DASVOY010000722.1:0-1864 GCA_036383115.1 Allostellaceae bacterium | reverse complement strand
CCGTACCGCTCCCGATCGCGCCACGCCGGAGCGCGCCATCGCCGAGCGCGCCGCGCCCGAATCGCGCACGCGGCTGGTGACGCAGCCGGTGCGCTCCGGCAGCCAGATCTATGCCAAGGGCGGCGACCTCGTCGTGGTCGCGCCGGTGAGCGCCGGCGCCGAAATCATCGCCGACGGCCACATCCACGTCTATGGCGCGCTGCGCGGCCGCGCCATCGCCGGCGCCACCGGCGATACCTCCGCGCGCATCTTCGCGCACCGCTTCGAGGCCGAGCTCATCTCGGTCGCCGGCCGCTATCTCGTCAGCGACGCGATCGCGCCGGAGCACCTTCACCAGCCGGCGCAGGTGGCGCTCATCGACGACCGCCTCTGCATCCTGCCGGGCTGGGGCAACGGCCGCGGCGCGGCCGAGGGCTGACCATTCCTCACCTAGGGCAATAAGGAGAAGATCTTGGGCAAGGTCATTGTGGTGACGTCCGGCAAGGGCGGCGTCGGCAAGACGACGACATCGGCGGCCTTCGCGGCCGGCTTGGCGCTGCGCGGGCACAAGACCGTGGTGATCGATTTCGACGTAGGCTTGCGCAACCTCGACCTGGTGATGGGCTGCGAGCGGCGCGTCGTCTTCGACTTCATCAATGTCATCAACGGTGACGCGAACCTGCAGCAGGCGCTGATTCGCGACAAGCGGATCGAGAACCTCTACATCTTTCCGACGTCGCAGACGCGCGACAAGGAAGCGCTGAAGCGCGAAGGCGTCGACAAGGTCATGGACCAGTTGCGCAAGGACTTCGAGTACATCCTCTGCGACAGTCCGGCCGGCATCGAGCTCGGCGCTCTCACCGCGCTCTACCATGCCGACAGCGCCATCATCGTCACCAACCCCGAGGTCTCCTCGGTTCGCGACAGCGACCGCATCATCGGCATCCTTGCCGCCAAGTCGCGCCGCGCCGAGAAGCGCGAGAAGCCGGTCGAGGAGCATCTGCTCCTGACGCGCTATTCGCCCGAGCGCGTGAAGCGCGGCGAGATGCTGTCGGTCGACGACGTGAAGGAGATCCTCTCCGTGCCTCTGCTCGGCATCATCCCGGAATCGGAGACGGTACTGAAGGCCTCCAACACCGGCACGCCGGTGATCCTCGATCCGCAGAGCCCGGCGGGCCGTGCCTATGAGGACGCGGTGGCGCGGTTCTTGGGCGAGCAGCGCGAGATGCGCTTCGTCATGCCCGAGCGCAAGAGCCTGCTGCGCGGCCTGTTCGGGAGGGCGGCATCGTGAGCCTGTTCGATTTCTTTTTCACGAAGAAGCCCAGCTCCGCCGTCATCGCCAAGGAGCGGTTGCAGATCGTGCTGGCGCATGAGCGCGCTGGCCGCAACAGCCCGGACTTCCTGCCCTTGCTGCAGAAGGAGCTTCTGGCCGTCGTCGCCAAATACATCCCGGTCAAGGAGGACATGATCCACGTCTCGCTCGGCAAAGCCGGCCAAGCCTCGGTCCTCGAGATCAACGTCGAGATGCCCGGCGACGCGAGGCCGAAGGTGATGAAGGCGGCGACAGCCTAGGAAGCTGGGCGCGAGCTGATCTGGAGGTCGTTCGCGCCGGAATTGGCAACGCGGCGGTCCGAGGACCAGACCGCGGCCTTTGCGGCTCTTCTTCACGGGGCGCGCGTTCTCAAGGCTGAAGGTGCGCCGGTCAAAGTTGCCTGAAATGGCAAGACCCCGCGCTTTGGCGCGGGGTCTTTTGGCAGCTCCCTCGCGGCGCGGGCGCCCGCGATTGAGCTGCTAACGCATGTTCGTCCGAGTGACGAAATCGATACCCGGCGCCGGGGGCGGCTGGATCACCGGCGGCGGGGGCAGATAGAGATAGCCGGGAAAA
>DASVOY010000721.1:0-2037 GCA_036383115.1 Allostellaceae bacterium | reverse complement strand
CTCCTCGCGCGCGCGGTCGATCTGCCCGTGCGAGGGCAGGATGAGCGCGGCATTCTCGGCGATCTTGAGGTTGTCGGGCGTGACCACCACGCCCTTGCCGCGCACGGTGTCGATCTCTTTGAGCAGCGCCCAGGGATCGATGACGACGCCGTTGCCGATGATCGACAGCTTGTCCGGTCGCACGACGCCCGAGGGCAACAGGCTCAGCCGGTACTCGACATTGCCGATGACCAGGGTGTGGCCGGCATTGTGGCCGCCCTGGAAGCGCACCACCACATCGGCGCGCTGCGACAGCCAATCGACGATCTTGCCCTTGCCCTCGTCGCCCCACTGGGCGCCGATCACCGCAACATTTGCCATATCCGAGCCATCTCCTGCCGGCGCGAGGCCGGGTCACGCAAGCGCGATGATCTTGTCACCCTCGAGGCGATGGCCGCAACCAAGCCGGCGCGCCTCGGCCTCTGGCGGCCCAGGCAAGAGCCCCGCCACCGTGACCCAGCCTTCACCGCGCAGCCGCCGCACCAGCGCGAGATCGCTGCCGGCCGGGACGTAGAGGCGCCGTGGCGGCTGGGGCTTCGGCACGGCGCGCAGCACTGTATCCGTGTAGAGAGTGAAGCCGGTGGCGGGCTCGCCGCTGCCATTGCCGGTGCGATAGCGCCCGCCCCGCCCAAGCTCGCCGCGCACGCCGCGGGCGAAGAAGGTGAAGCTCACGCCGGTATGGTATTCGAAGCCGCGATTCTCGACGGGATCCACGGTGATGGCGAGGCCCGGCGCCGTGCCGGCGAGCCGCTCGACTACGACGGCGAGGCGGGCGCGCTCGGCCGCCGCCTCGGCCGGCAGATCGAGGGCGGTGAGCATGGCGAGCGCCTTCTTCGCCGCACCGGCGCCGGCGAGCAGTCGGCTCAGCAGCTCGGCGGCACGGCCGCCCACCGCCGCCACCGCCGCGGCGTCCTTGTGGTCGAGCGCGCCACGCACCGCTTCCGCGGTCGCGCCGTCGAGGCCGAGCGCCGCGCACACCGCCGGCACCAGGGTCGGCAGGCTGAGATCGACGGAAAGGCCGGCGACTCCGACCGCGCCCAGCGCCTCGGCGGCGAGTGCCACCACTTCGACATCGGCGGCGATCTCGTCGGAGCCGATGAGCTCGGCGCCGACCTGCCCGACCTGCCGCTCGGGCCGAAGCTGGCCGCCCTTGACGCGCAGCACCTGCCCCGCGTAGCAGAGTCGCAGCGGCCGCGGCGCGTTCTTGAGGCGAGTGGTGGCGATGCGCGCCACTTGCGGCGTCATGTCGGCGCGGACCCCGATCATGCGCTGCGAGATCGGGTCCATCAGGCGGAAGGTCTCCTTCGCCATGGCCGCGCCAGCGCCGCTCAGCAGATTGTCCTCGAACTCGACCAGCGGCGGCTTCACCCGCTCGTAGCCATGGCTCGCCAGCACCGCCATGAGCCGCGCCACGACCCCCGCCTCGTTGGCGGCATCGGGCGGCAGCAGATCGCGCAGGCCGAGCGGCAGCAGCGCCGGGTGCAGGGGCTCGTTCATGGCGGCGGGAATAGCCGTTTTACGCGGCAGCGGCAACTTTGACCTGTTCGCAATGTCACCCCCCTCCCTACCCTCCCCCTTGAGGGGGAGGATGGGAGGGGCAGCCGGCGCTCAGAACCGCAGCGACCGCGCCTGGATCACGTTGGGGATCGCCCGCACGCACTCCAGCACGTCGTCGGAGAGCTCCTGATCCACCTGCACCAGGCAGATGGCGTCGCCGCCGGGCGCGGCGCGGCCCAGGTGGAAGGTCGCGATGTTGATGGCGGCGTCGCCCATGGTGCGGCCGAGATTGCCGATGAAGCCGGGCTTGTCCTTGTTGCGTACGAACAGCATGTGCTCGCCGAGCTCGGCCTCCATCGGCACGCCCTCGATCTCGACGATGCGCGGCTTGTCACCGCCGAACAGCGTGCCGGCGATGCTGCGCGTACGCTGCTCTGTCGTCACCGTCACCCGGATCAGCGTGTGGTAGTTGCTGGGCTCGTCGACGCGCGTCTCGCTGAC
>DASVOY010000720.1:0-3675 GCA_036383115.1 Allostellaceae bacterium | reverse complement strand
GGCGCCGCCTGACATCGACGCGGTCGTCGTAGTATCGACGACGGGTGTCGCCACGCCCAGCCTTGACGCGAGGCTCATGGACCGACTGGGCTTGCGGCGCGACGTGCGGCGGCTGCCCATCTTCGGCCTCGGTTGCGCCGGCGGCGTGCTCGGCCTGGCGCGCGCGGCCGATCTCGCCCGGGCAAGGCCGGCGAGCCGGGTGCTGCTCCTGGTGGTCGAACTCTGCGCGCTGTGCTTCCGCAAGAACGACACGGCGAAGAGCAACATTGTCGCGACCGCCCTCTTCGGCGACGGCGCCGCGGCGTGCATCGTATCTTGCCGCGGCGACGGGCCGGTGCTGGGCGCGGCCGGCGAGCACACCTGGCCCGAGACGCTCGACATCATGGGCTGGGATGTTGCCGAAGACGGGTTGAAGGCGGTGTTCTCGCGCGATATCCCGGCGCTGGTCCGCCGCCACATGCGCGACGTCGCCGGCAATTTTCTCGCACGCCATGAGCTTCGGCTCGAGGACATCGACCGCTTCGTCTGTCATCCCGGCGGCGCCAAGGTGCTGACCGCGCTCGAAGAGGCCTTCGGCTTGCGCGACGGCGCACTCGGCCATGGCCGGGACGTGCTCCGCGACTACGGCAACATGTCGGCGGCGACCGTGCTCTTCGTGCTGCAGCGCGAGTTGCGCGCGGGCGCGACGGGACGGCTGCTGGTCACCGCCCTCGGCCCGGGTTTCACCGCGGGCTTCCAGCTCATCGACGCGGCGTGAACGCCGTCGCCATCATCGTTACGCTAGTCGCGGCCGAGCGCGTCTTGGAGCTGGTCCATGCCACACGCAACACGCGGGCGCTCCTCGGGCGCGGCGGCGTCGAGCTGGGCCGCGGCCATTACCCGATGCTCGTGCTGCTGCACGCGGCATGGCTGGCGGCGCTGATTCTTCTGGTACCGAGAGACGCGCCGGTGTCATGGCCGTGGCTCGCGGTGTTCGTGCTGCTGCAGGCGCTGCGGCTGTGGATCGTCTTGAGCCTGGGCCCTTACTGGACGACGCGGGTGATCACCCTCGCCGATGTGCCGCTGGTGCGGCGCGGACCTTACCGAGTGCTGCGGCACCCGAATTATGTCGTGGTAGCGGCCGAGATCGCGGTGCTCCCGCTGGTCTTCGGCGCATGGCACATCGCGCTCGTCTTCTCCGTGCTCAACCTCGCGCTGCTCGCGTGGCGCATCCGCGTCGAGGAGCGCGCGCTGGCGCCGCGGCGGATGTTGTAGGGCGCATTACGCAGCGCCGTGCGTCCTTCGACAGGCGCGCTGCCCTGTCGAAGGACGCAGGCTGCTTACGCAACCTTCCCCAATTACTTTTCCCGGAACGCGCGGTGGAAGCTGTCGAGAATCGGGGAGAGGGCGTAGATGGCGACGGTGGTCTGGCCGGTCTTGATCATCGCCTCGCTTGGCATGCCCGGCACCATCTTGACCTCCCCGCCGAGCGCCGCGAGTTCCTTCTCGTCGACGCGCAGCTTCGCCGCGTAATAGGGCTGGTTGGTCTTCTTGTCGACGAGCCGGTCGGCCGAGACGTATATCACCGTCGCGTCGAGGGGCGGGGTTCGCCGCTGCTTGTAGGGCAGGAGCCGCACCTGCGCCGGCAAGCCCTCATGCACCCGGTCGATATCCTCGGGCCTGAGCTGCGCCTCGACGACGAGGCGATCGGCCTGGGGCACGAGGTCGAGCAGCGGCTCGCCGGGATTGATCACGCCGCCCGGCGTATGCACGCGCAGATCAGTGACGGTGCCGTTCTCCGGCGCCTTGACCTCGGTGCGGGCGAGCACGTCGGTGGCGGCGCGCGCCTGCTCCTCGAGCTCATGGCGCTTCTTCTGCGTCTCGCGCAGCTCGTCGGCCACTTCCTTCTGGCGATCGTTCCTGACGCTGAGGATGTCGACTTCGGACTCCGCGATGGTCTGCTTGGCTTTGGCGATCTGCGCCAGGGTGTCGCCGCGCTTTCCTTCCATCTCGGCGAGATCGCGCTGCAGCTGGAGTAGACGCGGCTTGCGCTCCAACCCCTTCGCCACGAGCTCCTTGGCGCTGACGATCTCCTCCTGGAGCAGCGCAATGCGCCGCCCCAACGCCGCCACCTCGGCCTCATGGCCGGTGATCTCCTCATGCACCTGGTTGATGCGCTCGCCGATCGCCGCGATCTTCGACTCCTGGAGAGAGCGCCGCGTATCGAAGATCTTCTGCTGGCCCGCAAGAGTGGCCTGCACGCCAGTGTCGCCCTGCTCCGCCAGGAGATCGGGCGGGAAGCCGATCTCGCTCTGGCCGTCGCGCTCGGCGACGAGGCGGGCCTCGCGCGCCCTGGCGTCCCAGAGCTGGCCGCGCAGCGCGGCGAGCGTGGTGCGCGCCTTGGTGTCGTCGAGGCGGATCAAGGTCTGGCCGGCCGTCACCGTGTCGCCGTCATGGACGAGGATCGCGCCGATGATGCCGCCTTCCAGATGCTGCACCGTCTTGCGGCTGGATTCCGACACCACGGTGCCCGAGGCGACGGCGGCGCTCTCGAGCGGCGCCATGGCAGACCACGTGCCGAAGCCGATGACGAAGATGCCGACGAGGGCCGAGCCCGCCAGCACCAGCTCGCGCGTGCGCGCGAGCGGCGTTGCCGGGACCGGGGGAGAGGCGGGATCGATGGTGATGAGCGACGTTGCCATTTAACGGCCTCCCCTAAGCGGTCTGCTGCTGCGGTTGCGTCTGCTCGACCTGCTTCTGCATGGGCACCGCCGAGCGGCGATTGGCCCCCGGCGCGTTGAGCTTGGCGATGACCTCGGCGCGGGTGCCGTAGGCGTCGACCGTTCCATTGCGTAGGACGAGGAGCTTGTCGGCGAGGCCGAGCACGCTCGGGCGATGCGCGATCATGACGACGGTGGTGCCGGTCTCCTTGAGGCGCGCGATCGCCTGGTGGAGCGCCTCCTCGCCCTCGTGGTCGAGGCTGGCGTTGGGCTCGTCGAGCACGACGAGGCGCGGCCGGCCGAAGACGGCGCGCGCCAGGCCGATGCGCTGGCGCTGCCCGCCGGAAAGGCGCAGGCCGGCCTCGCCGATCTCGCTGTTGTAGCCGCGCGGCAGCCGCATGATGAGCTCGTGCAGGCCGACCAGCTTTGCCGCCTCGATCACGGCGGTGGGGCCGGCATCGCCGAGCCGGGCGATGTTGTCGCGCACCGTGCCGGCGAAGAGCTCGATGTCCTGCGGCAGGTAGCCGACATGGTGCGAGCCGCCGGAATCATGCCACACGCCGATATCGGCGCCGTCGAGGCGGACCTTGCCGGCGGTCGGCGTCCAGGTGCCGGCGATGAGCCGGGCGAGCGTCGACTTGCCGGCAGCCGACGGGCCGATGATGCCGAGCACTTCGCCCGGCGTCAGCTCGAAGCTGACACCGCGCAAGGTCGGCTCCTCGCCGCCCGGCGGCACGAAGACCAGCCGCTCGACGACGAGTTCGCCCACCGGGCGCGGCAACTCCATGCCTTTGCCCTCGTCGGGAAGCGCGGTCACCAGCTCGTCGAGCCGGCGGTGCGCGAGGCGCGCCGCGACCAGCGACTTCCAGGTGCCGATGGCGTTCTCGACCGGCGCCAGCGCACGGCCGAGCAGGAACGAGGAGGCGAACATCGCGCCGGCGCTGGCCTCCTGATGGATGACCAGCCACGCGCCGAC
>DASVOY010000719.1:0-13185 GCA_036383115.1 Allostellaceae bacterium | reverse complement strand
GGTCCGTCCGCGCCGAAGGTCTGCGCCGTGGAGTAGGCGCCTTCGAACAATAACACGAGTTGGTCGGCGAGCGCCGCGGGCCGACGCGCGCCGGCCGCTTTGGCTAAGGCGCGCAGCCGGCGCTGGAGCTCGCGCTTGTTGGCCTCGGCGATCTTGCGCGCGGGATGATCGGGCTCTGGGAACTCGGTCGCGGCGTTGGTGAAGGGGCAGCCGCGGTAACCCGGGCGGGTCGTGCGGCTGGCGAGGGAAGCGAAAAGCGCGTGAAGTTGCGCGCGCGGCGATCCCGCATGTGGCGCTACGACCTCGTCCCACCAGCGCCAATAGCGCTCGTCCCGCTCCCTGAGATAGGCGCCGACGAGCTCGTCCTTCGAGGCGAAGCTGCGATAGAGGCTCATCTTCGCCACATCGGCCGCGGCGACGATCTCGTCGACGCCCACGGAGCGGATGCCCTGGCGGTAGAAGAGATCGCTGGCGACGGCGAGGAGCCGCTCGCGCGGCGTCGCCTCGGCGCCGCGCTCCGCCTTCGGCGTTTTTGCCGTGGCCGTGTTCCGCTTGCGCATAGCCGTAACCCTACGTCGTGTTTGACATGATACAGACCGGTCCGTATCGTGTAAAGAGACTGATCGGTCTCATGGCGGAGTGGAGGCGCATCGATGAGGACCCTGGCCCGCGCGCTGCCGGTGCATTACGCGTGGATCGTCGCCGCCGTGATCTTCCTGACGCTGCTGGCCGGCGTCGGCATCCGCGCCACGCCGAGCGTCCTCATCGTCCCGCTCGAGCAGGCCTTCGGCTGGAGCCGCGCCACCATCTCCTTCGCCATCTCGATCAACATCATGCTCTTCGGGCTGATGGGCCCGTTCGCGGCGGCGCTGATGCAGCAGATCGGCATCCGCCGCACCGTGCTCCTGGCGCTCGCGCTCCTCGCCACGAGCGTCGCGGCCAGCTCATGGATGACCGAGACCTGGCAGCTCGTGCTGAGCTGGGGGCTGGCGGTCGGGCTCGGCACCGGCGTCACCACCCTCGTGCTCGGCGCCACCATCGTCAATCGCTGGTTCAGCAAGCACCAGGGCGTGATGATGGGCGTCATCACCGCGAGCACGGCGACCGGGCAGCTCGTCTTCCTGCCGCTTCTCGCCTCCGTCGCCGCGGCCGATGGCTGGCGCTCGGTGGTGTGGATCGCGGCGCTGGCGGCGACAGTCATGATCCCGGTGGTGGCCCTGCTCCTGCCGGAAAGCCCGGCCGCCATCGGGCTCAAGCCCTACGGCGCCGGCGACGAGGCGCAGGCTCCGCCGCCAGCGCGGGCCAACCCGATCGCCGTCGCCTTCGGGGCCCTCGGACGCGCCAGCAAGTCAGGCGGGTTCTGGCTGCTCTTCGCCAGCTTCTTCGTCTGCGGCGCCAGCACCAACGGCCTCATCGGCACGCATCTCATCTCCTATTGCATCGACCACGGCATTCCCGAAGTGCAGGGCGCGAGCCTGCTCGCCGCGATGGGCATCTTCGATCTCGTCGGCACCACCGCCTCGGGCTGGCTCTCCGACCGCTATGACAGCCGCTGGCTGCTGTTCTGGTATTACGGGCTGCGCGGGCTGTCGCTGCTCTACCTGCCCTATTCCGGCTTCTCGCTTTATGGGCTCTCGCTCTTCGCCGTGTTCTATGGGCTCGACTGGATCGCCACGGTGCCGCCGACGGTGCGGCTGACGACGCAGATCTTCGGCAAGCAGGACGCGCCGATCGTCTTCGGCTGGATCTTTGCCGGCCATCAGCTCGGCGCCGGTGCGACCGCGTTCGAGGCGGGCGCGCTCCGCACGCTGCTTGGCGATTACTTCACGCCCGTGCTGATCTCCGGGACGCTCTGCATCATTGCCGCGGTGATGGTGCTGCGCATCGGCCGCGGCCGGGCGGGGCGCGCCGAGCCGGAGCCGGTCGCCGCCTGACGCACGGGTTGCCGGTCCGCGGCGCGGGCCCTAGGATCGTGCCCCCTTTGCACGATCCTGCCGAGGCCGCGCCATGACCCGCATCAAGAAAGTCCGCGCCCGTGCCGTCGCCGTGCCGCTCGCGGCGGCGACGTCCTTCTCGCGCCGCTCGGTGAGCGAGCGGCATTACGCGCTGGTCGAGGTCGAGGGCGACGACGGCGTCAAGGGCGTGGGCTTCTGCTATGCCGGCCACGCCGGCGGCACGCTCGTCACCAAGGCGGTACACGGGCTGCTCGCCAGGAAGCTCGTCGGCGAGGATGCGCATCGCGTCGAGGGCCTCTGGGACGAGATGTACCAGGAGGCGCTGCTCCAGGGCCGCCTCGGCGCGGTGCTGCGCGCCATCAGCGCGCTCGACATCGCGCTCTGGGACCGCAACGCCCGCGCGGCGGGGCTGCCGCTCTATAAATATCTCGGCGCCGTCCGTACCGACGCGGTTCCGGCCTATGCCAGCGGCGGTTACTACCTCGCCGGCAAGACGCCGGAAATGCTCGGCGAGGAGGTCGCGGAGTACGTGCGCCAGGGCTTCACCGCCGTCAAGATCAAGGTCGGGCGGGAGCGCGATCTCGGCCTCGAGCGCGCGCGCATCGTCGCCGCGCGTTCGGCCATCGGCCCCGACGTGCTGCTGATGCTGGATGCCAACAATGCCTGGTCCGACCTGCCGACGGCGCTACGCTACATGCGCGTCTACGAGCCCTGCGATCCCTACTGGATCGAGGAGCCATTCAGCCCCGACGACATCGACAACCACGCGCGGCTCGCGCGCGCCACGCCGGTGCCAGTGGCGACCGGCGAGATCGAGGGCGGGCGGTGGCGCTTCAAGGAGCTGCTCGACAAGGAAGCCGCGATGATCCTGCAGACCGATGCCTGCGTCTGCGGCGGCATCAGCGAGTTCCGCCGTATCGCCGCCACCGCTGCGAGCTATGGCGTGACGCTCTGCCCGCACTGGTTCCACGACGTCCACGCGCATCTCGTGGCGGCGACGCCCAATGCCCGCTTCGTCGAGCTCTTCACCGACGACAAGGTGCTCAATTTCCGGCGGCTGGTCGCGCCGCAGCTTACCGCGAGGAACGGCATGATCGAGCTTCCGGACCGGCCCGGGCTGGGCCTGGATTTCGCCAACGAGGCGGTCGAGCGCTACGCGGTGGAGCCCTGGGCATGAGCGTGCCGCAAGCGCATGACTGGCCCGCCGACATCTACGCGGCGCTCAAGGCGGCGCAGGTGAAGCAGGTCGCCTATGTGCCCGATGCCGGCCATGCACGCCTCCTCAAGCTCTGTGCTGCCGACAACGCGATGCGCATGGTGCCGCTGACCACCGAGGAGGAGGGCGTGGCCCTCGTCGCCGGCGCCTGGCTCGGCGGCGAGCGCGCCGTGCTGCTGATGCAGTCGAGCGGCGTCGGCAACTGCATCAACACGCTCGGCATGATCAAGACCTGCCAGTTCCCGCTGTTGACGATCGTCACCATGCGCGGCGAATTCGGCGAGTTCAATCCGTGGCAGGTGCCGATGGGCATCGCGACGCCGGCGAGCCTCGAGCTCGCCAATGTCGTCGTGCATCGCGCGAGCGAGGCGACGCGGGTCGGCGACATGGTCAGCGGTGCGACACGCCTCGCCTTCTCCAGCTATTGCGCCGTGGCGGTGCTGCTGGCGCAGCAACTCATCGGCGCCAAGACATTCGGGAAATAGACGTTCGGATGGCTGAAACCCATGGGCTTCCAGCTGGACCGCGAGCTCTCTCCCGGCTTGAGCGTCAGCTTTCCTTTATTACTGAAATCGACAAGCTGAAGCAGGTGCTGCGGCACACGAGCCTGCTGGATGGATCAAGGCGCGAGAACGACGCCGAGCACTGCTGGCACTTGTCGCTGATGGCGGTGGTGCTCATGGAGCATGCGGCCGGCGAGATCGATATCCGTCGCGTCCTCACGATGTTGCTGATCCACGACATCGTCGAAATCGACACCGGGGACGCGCTGTTATACGACGAGACTGACGCAACCGCGCGAGCCGCGTGCGAACGGCAGGCTGCAGAGCGCATCTTCGGCATGCTGCCGCCAGATCAGGCGCACGCCCTGCGCGCGCTGTGGAATGAATTCGAGGCGCGGGAGAGCGCTGACGCGAAGTTTGCGCGGGCGCTCGACCGGCTCCAGCCGCTGTTGCAGAACCATCGCAACGAGGGCGGCACATGGCGGCAGTTCGGCATCACAGCCGAGCAGGTCTTGGCGAGGAAGAACATAATCGCCGATGGCTCGCCGGTACTGTGCGACCTTGCCATGCGCCTGATCGAAGACAGTGTGCGACGAGGCTATCTCGCCGCATCCCCTACGGAGAGCACGCCATGATCCGCCCCAACAGCCTCGACCGCCGTGCCGTCGTCGCAGCGCTGCTCGCCGAGCGCGGTGATCTCCTCGTCGTCGCCGGCCTCGGCGCGCCCAATTGGGACATCAGCGCCGCCGGCGACAACCCGCTCAATTTCCCGCTCTGGGGCGCGATGGGCAGCGCGGCGATGGTCGGGCTCGGCCTGGCGCTGGCGCAGCCGCAGCGCTCGGTGCTGGTGGTAACCGGCGACGGCGAACTGCTGATGGGAATGGGCAGCCTCGCCACCATCGGCGTGCAGCGCCCAGCCAATCTCAGCCTCGCCGTGCTCGACAACGAGGCCTATGGCGAGACCGGCATGCAGGCGACGCACACCGCGCATGGCGTCGACCTCGCCGTCATCGCCTCGGGTTGCGGCTTCACCCGCAGCGAGACGATCCGCGAGATGGAAGGCGTCGCGGCGCTGCGCACGCGGCTCAAGGCGCGCCAGGGCCCGCTCTTCGCCCAGATCAAGATCGCCGCCGACACGCCGCCGCTGGTGATGCCGCCGCGCGACGGCGGGCTGCTCAAGAACCGCTTCCGCGCCGCTCTGCTGGGAGCCGACGCCGCACTGGCCTGAGCCTTCAGGCCGCGGCGAGAGCCGACGCGGGCGCGACGCGGCGCAGCGTCGCTGCGAGCAGCAGGGCGATGACTAGCGGCGTCAGCAGGGCGTGCGACCACTGGGCGAAGAGCCAACCCGCGACCGGGCTCACCCAGGCGAGTACGAGCAGCGCGATCTCGCCACGCCGGAACCCCGTGGCCACGCCCGCTTGCAGCAGCCAGGCGATGGCGAGCAGCAGAATGACGAGATCGTAGTCATAGGCGAAGGGCGTGACGAGCGGAATGGCGAGGACCAGCGCCGTGCCGCGCAGCGCGAGCGGCGCCGGCTGCCGCCAGACATGGACGAGCGCGGCCAATGCGGCGACGGCAACGATGCCGTGCAGCGCGTAGGACGTGCCGATATCCGCGCCCGCGAGCCGCGCCGCGGCGAAGACGGTGACCATTCGGTCCCAGGGCAGCTGCCCCGTCTCGAGCGCGATCCGGGCATCGCCGGCATGGGCAAGAAATGCGATCCAGGGCGCGACGCCGAGCACGGCGATGCTCGCCGCAGCGAGCGCGACTACCGTCGCGAGCGCCGTGCCGAGAGTGCGCCAGTGCCGCCCGAACAACAGCGCGGCGAAAGCCGCCGCCGCGATCTGCGGCTTGTAGCTGAGCGTGCCGAAGAAGAGGCCGGCGACAACCGGCCGGCGCTCCAGATGGAGCAGGCCGCCGGTGACGAGCGCGGCGGAGAGAATGCCGTTCTGGCCGCTGATGAGGCATTGCGCCGTTCCCGGAAAGAAGAAGGCGGCCGCTGGCGCCAAGGGATGCGGCGCGACGCGACGCAGCAGCCGTGCGAAGGCGATGAACGGCGCGACGAGCCACAGGCCGAGCGCCACGAGGTAGGGCATGGCGGCGAGCGGCAGGGCCAGCAGCAGGAAAATCGGCGGATAGAACCAGGCGAAGAAACCGACGGGAACGCCGATGGCGTCGCGCTCGGCCGCGCTCAGCAGGATGGGGTCGTAGGGCGCGACAGGATGGCCGGCGAGCGCCAGCGACGATGCCGACCAGAACGCGACGAAGTCGCGCCCGATGGGATTGCCGCCGGGATTGACCAGGCCCGGCGGATGGCGCGACCAGCTCGCCTCGAGCCCACCATAGAGCCAGACCACGCTCGCAAGAAGGACGGCGAAAAGCAGGGCGAAAGGCAGCGGCCGCAACCTGCCGACGACGGCAAAGGCGCGTGCCGCCGCAGCAATGCCCATGCTGACTCGACCCGTTCTCGCCGCCAAACCGCGCATCTCCCTTTGTCGTCGCCGACGCCACGATAGGGATGGCCGGTAAACCAAGGCTTACGACGACGAGGCGTTGCCCGAGCGCGCAGCTGCGCTGCTATGATGGCACAAAACGGGAGGACAACAGCGATGCATGATCTCGTGATCAAGAACGCCCTCGTCTTCGACGGCAGCAAGGCGCCGGGACGCTGCGCCTCCGTGGCCGTGGCGGCAGGCCGCATCGCCGCCATCGGCAAGGATGTCGGCGGCGGCAGGCGCGAGATCGACGCCGACGGGCTGGCACTCGCGCCGGGCATCATCGACACGCACACGCATTACGACGCGCAGATCACCTGGGACCCTGCCCTCCATCCCTCGCCCGAGCTCGGCGTCACCACGGTGGTGATCGGCAATTGCGGCTTCACTATCTCGCCCTGCCGGCCGGAGCATCGCGACATCACCATGCGCAACCTGACGCATGTCGAGGGCATGTCGCTCGACGTGCTCCGCCGCGGCATCCGCTGGGAGTTCGAAAGCTTTCCCGAATACCTCGCCCTCGTCGAGCGCCTAGGCAGCGTGCCCAATGTCGCCGCCTTCATTGGCCATTCCTCGCTGCGCACCTGGGTGATGGGGAGCGATGCGACGCAGCGCGCCGCGAAGTCGACGGAGGTCGCCGAGATGCGGCGCCTGGTGAGCGAGGCGCTCGGCGCCGGCGCGGTCGGCTTCGCGACGTCGACGGCGCCGCAACACAATGGCGAGGGCGGCACGCCGATGCCGTCGCGCCTCGCCGACGAGGCCGAGCTGCGCGCGCTGGTCGGCGCGCTGGGCGACGCCAGGCGCGGCGTGTTCATGCTCACCAAGGGCACCCAGACAACGGTACCGTTCCTCGAGAGCCTCGCCGCCGAGACGGCGCGCCCGGTGGTCATCGCCGCGCTACTGCACAATCCCGTGCTGCCCGACGCCACTTTCAACGATCTTCGCGCCATCGGCGCGGCGCAGGCGCGCGGCCGCAAGCTCTACGGCCAGGTGTCGTGCTGCCCGCTCACCAACGAGTTCACGCTGCGCTCGCCCTATCTCTTCGAGGGCATGGCGGCGTGGCTGCCGGCGATGCAGGCGGAGGGCGGGGCATTGAAGCGCGTCTACGCCGATCCCGAATTCCGCCGCCGCGTCGCGGCGGAGCTCGCCGTCCCCGCCGCCATCCGCCTCTTCAACGGCGAATGGGACAAGCTCACCCTGCTCGAGGCGGCTCGGCCGGAGAACCGCCGCTACGAGGGCCACAGCGTCGCCGAGCTCGCCGCGGCGGCGGGCCAGACGCCGCTCGACTGGCTCCTCGATTTCAGCTTGGCGGAGAATCTCGACACCATCTACACCGCGGTGCTGCTCAACAACGACGAGGAGGCCGTCGGCCGCATGCTGCGCGATCCCTATGCCAGCATCGCGCTCTCCGACGCCGGCGCGCATCTGACGTTCTTCTGCGACGCCGGCTTCGGGCTCCATCTCCTCGGCCATTGGGTGCGCGAGCGCGGCACGCTCGACCTGGCGGAGGCGGTGTGGCAGCTCTCCGGCCGGCCGGCGGAGATCTTCGGCATCAAGGACCGCGGTCGCCTCTTGCCGGGCCTCGCGGCCGACCTAATGCTGTTTGATCCCGCGAGGGTGGGCCGCGGCGCGAGCCGGCGCGTCTTCGACCTGCCCGGCGGCGCGGCGCGGCTCACCACGGCGGCGCAGGGGCTGCACGGCGTCTGGGTCAATGGCGTGCAGGTCGCCGACGCGACAGGAGCGCTTGCCGTGGCCAGCCGCCCCGGCCGGTTGCTGCGCGATTTCGCGGCCTGATCCGGTCCGCTCCGTCGCAGATGCGCGATGACCGCGTCACGCTCGCCTTGGCCAGCGTATGCCGCTAGAGTGGCTCACACTGTTCGCGCAGAGCGTTCGTCGCATCACCGATAAAGGCAATAAATACGGGGAGTGAGGAGCGGGTTTTCTATGATCAGGCTAGACGATTCGAATCCCCTGGTGGATTTGCACCGGCCCGCTTCTCTAGACCGGCAGCGGGTCGAGGCCTGGACGGCCGAGATCGTCGCCGGCGTGCCGAGCGGGGTCGAGGCAGCTTTCGGCGCAAAGGCTGGCCGCGGTCCCGCGATCGTGTGGCAGCCGCCGGTCGAGCGCTTGGCCGCGCCGCAGCTGCGTTTCCTGCTGCGCTATTGGGCCGAGCTCGCCGGAGCGCGCAAGATGCCGCGCTCCAAGGACATCGACGCGCTCGAGATGCGCGCGGCGCTGGGCTACGTCAACCTGCTCGACGTGATCGAGGACGGCGCGGATTTCCGCTATCGCGTCTTCGGCAGCGTCGTCGCCGCCGTCTCCGGCTACGACATGGGAGGGCAGCCCGTCTCCACCCTCAAGGCCAGCCCCCACATCATCGAGTTCACGCTCGCCAGCTATCGCGCGGCGGCGCAACGGGGCGAGCCGCTGCTGACCGAATATGGGCCGCCCGCGCCCGGCCAGACCGTCGCCTGGCACACGATCGTGCTGCCGCTCGCCGATGCTGGCGGCGCGACCATCCGTCTTCTGGTCGGCAGCGTGCCGCTCGCAAACGACGGCCGACCCATCTCGCTGCGGCTTTAGCCGCGCTCCGCACCGCCAGGAGGCCGCCAGGCCGTTCGATCAGGCCTCGCGGCGGCGCAGCAGCCAGCGCGCCATGGCGTAGATGAGCGCGAACTGCACGACCGCGCGTGCCGACATCGACCAGGTCGCCTGCACCTCGTTGAGAAACAGGGTCGGCCGCGCCGAATGGGCGGTCAGGAACAGGCTGGCGATGACAACGAAAATGTTGTTCGCGGCGTGAGCGCCGATGGCGAGCTCGAGACGCTGATCGAGGAGCGTGAGCGCGGAGAGGCCCAGCGACATGACGATGTACAGAGGCAGCGCGAAAAGCCCGTGATAAGAGCCGTGCGCGAGTGCGAAGGCAACGGCGACGACGAGAGCGACGAGCCAGCGCCGCCGCAGCAGCTGCCCCAGGGTCTGCGTCATCCAACCACGGAAGGCCATCTCCTCGCCGGCCGCCTGCAGCGGGAACAGCACGATGCTCAACAGCGCGGCGGCAAGCATCTCGGTGCTCGGCCACGCGAAGTCGCCCGAGGCCCGCGCCAGGGTCTCGGGATAAGCCAGGGCATAGACAAGAAGCATCGCCATGGTGATGAGGATATTGGCGCCCAGCCAGAATCCGGCCCCCAGCGCGATCCGCGAGAAATCGAGGCGCAGATCCGGCGAGACCAGCGACATGAGCGGGCGCCGAAGGGATTTCCGCGCCGCGCCGCTGAGACCGATGAGCCAGCCGGCCGTCACGCCCGCCAATACCGCGACCTCGGCGAACATCGGAGGGAGCGCATGGCGCCAGAAAATGAGAGCGATGGCGAGCGGGATGCTGACGAGCACCTGCCAGAGCAGGATCCTGAGAAACGCCTTCACGCCGCTCCACCAATCGGTCCGGCCGAGGCGAGCGAGGTCGATGAAGGCGAAGGAGTCACGCCCGCCGGCAGGGGCGCCGGCGATCGTTGTCGGCAACGGTAGCTCTTGAGCCACGTCCATGCCGGGAGTCTGCCGGCGAACCCGTTGCAGGCGGGTTAATCCTTGAAGATCCCCTTGGGGATCATGGCATGGATGCCTTTGACGCCGTCCACCACCTGCGTCACCTCGAAATCGACGGCGATCGAGGCGAGCGCATAGGCGTCGACGCGGGTCAGTCCCTTCTCCTCGCTCAGGAACTTGATGCATTCGCGGATCGCCATCTTCATGGCCTCCTCGAGGTTCTCATGGAGGCCCAAGGTGATCCAATGCGTCGGCGTCTCGGCGCGCGGCCAAGCGAGCGGGCGGTTCTTGATGAGATCGAGGCGGAAGGTGCCGGTGAGCGAGGTCTCGATGGCGGTGAGGTCGACCTCGCCGTCGCCCTGCGCGGCGTGGCCGTCGCCGACCATGAAGAGAGCCTCCGGCACATGGACCGGGAGGTAGAGGGTCGAGCCCGCGGTCAGGTCCTTGACGTCGATGTTGCCGCCATAGGCGCCGGGCGGGACCGAGGTGAGCTTGCCCAGGCTGCGCGCCGGCCCGGTCGCCATGATGCCGAAGAAGGGCGCGAGCGGCACCTCGATCCGCGGCGCGAACTGCGCCACTTGGCGCTCCAGGTCGAAGGGGATCACGAGGCTGCGGTTCAAGGTGAACTCGTCCGGGAGCCCACCCTTGTTCATGCGCATCGAGTTGACGCCGTAGGGCACGCGCGGCACGGCCTCGAGCACATGGACCGCGAGGACGTCGCCCGGCTCGGCGCCGGCGACGGCGATCGGGCCGGTGACGACATGCGGGCCGAGCCCGCTGTGCTGCACCTTGGTATAGACGCCGACGAGATCGGCGAGGACCTCGTCCTTGCCGACGCCGAAGCGGGCGAAGAAGGTCTCGGGATGGCCCTGGTCGGGGAGGATGCCCTCATGCGACAGCGTGTCGACGGTGATGGTGTCGCCGGGATTGACGCGCAGCACCGGCTCTGCCGCGCCCCAGAGATAGCCCCAATGCACGGTTTCCGGCCCGCAGCGCACGCGGTGGCGCCCGCCGCCCAGCGTCTCCACAAGCTTGGCGTCGGCGGCGCGCCGCAGGCCCACCTCCGAGACGACGCAACCGGTCGACGAGGCCGGCACGAAAGGCTCGGGCGCGGCGCCGCCAGCCGCGGCTCGGCGCAGGCCCTCGCGAAGGAAGTCGCGCTTCTCGCGATCGATCAGCTTGAGACGAAAAAGCTCGTCGACGAACTCGACATAGGTGCCCCGCTCGGAACGGGCGGCAGGGTCGTGCTCATGGCGGGCGTCGGTCATGGCGGATCCAGAGTGGGGCGCGTCGGCCCGGAACTCTGACCGACCGGCCTCTTAGCCGCAAGGCCCCGCCTTGCGCCGCGAGGCGGGCCTGAACGGCCCGCCTGCCGCGCGACGGCGATTAGAGCCCGCCGACGCTCTCGAGGAAGCGCAGCGACTGGCCCTTCTCGAGGACCTCGGCAAGCCACTTGGCGAGGACGCTCTTCGGGCTGCGGCTGGCCGCCTGCCGGGCGAAAGGGACCTCGGTGGGGGACGTTACTTTGGCGCTCACTTCGGATCTTCCTTCTGGGCCGAACTAGGTCATAGTATATGCCCTAACTGATATCTGATATATCATATATATTGCATTGCGCTTCTCGCATGCCGTTTTGTCGTGTGACGGGCGGAGCCGCTGGGAGTGAAAATCGGACAGGGCCGCGTTAACCACAAATTTTTGTCCTCGCGAGAAGATTAGAGACCGGCAGCTAGGGGGAGCCGCTATGCCATTTGTCGCCATTGCGCTGGTCGCCGTCGTCATCGTCCTGATCGCGCTCTGCGTACGTATCGTGCCGCAGGGCCAGGCCTATATCATCGAGCGCCTCGGCCGCTATCACGCGACCCTGCGACCGGGGCTGAACCTCGTCGTCCCGATGCTCGACCTCGTGCGCGAGCGGGTGAGCATGCGGGAGACGGTGGTCGACATCCCCAAGCAGTCGGTGATCACCCGCGACAACGCCGCCGTCGCCGCCGACGGCGTGCTGTTCTACCAGGTGCTCGACCCGGTCAAGGCGATCTATGAGGTGCAGGATCTGGGAGACGCCATCGAGACGCTGTGCATGACCACGTTGCGCAACGTCATGGGCTCGATGGAGCTCGACGAGTTGCTGTCGCAGCGCGACCAGATCAACGCCAAGCTCCTCCATGCCATCGACGACGCCACCGGCTCCTGGGGCGTGCGCGCCACCCGCATCGAGATCCGCGACATCGTGCCGCCCGAGGACATCGTTCAGGCCATGGGGCGCCAGCTCAAAGCGGAGCGCGACAAGCGCGCGCAGATCCTCGAGGCGGACGCCAACAAGGAGAGCCAGATCCGCATCGCCCAGGGCAAGCTTGAATCGGCCAAGCTCGAGGCCGAGGCGCGCGAGCGGCTCGCCGAGGCCGAGGCGAAGGCGACGCGCATGGTCTCCGAGGCGGTGGCGGGCGGCTCGGTCCAGGCGATCAACTATTTCCTCGGCCAGAAATATATCGAGGCGCTGCAGGCTTTCGCGACCTCGCCGAACCAGAAGATCCTCATCCTCCCGGCCGAGCTCGGCTCGCTCGCCGGCACGATCAGCGGCATCGCCGAGATCGCGCGCTCGGCCTTCGGCGGCGCTAATGACGTGGCCGCGCCGCAGGGGCCGTCCGCCGGCCCGTGGAGCGGAGCGCGCTAGATGGCGGCGCCCTACTGGGCCTGGCTCGCTCTAGGGCTGCTACTCGCCGTCGGCGAGATGCTGGCGACGCAGTTCGTGCTCATCTGGTTCGGCGCCGCCGCCCTCGCCGTCGGCGTGCTCTCCTGGCTGCTCCCAGGCCTCGGTGTCGTCGGCCAGCTCCTGCTGTTCGCGGCGCTGTCGGTGGCGCTGCTGGTGCCGGCGCGGCGCCTGCGCCGGCGCTGGGACCAGCGGGCTCGCCACAGCAAGATCAACGAGCGTGCCGCGCAACAGGTGGGCCGCATCGCCGTGCTCAAGGAGCCGATCGCCGGCGGGCATGGCCGTGTGTTCCTGGGCGACACTTTGTGGCGCGTGGAAGGCCCCGACCTGCCGGCCGGCACCTCGGTCCGGATCGTCTCCTTCGACGAGGCCACGCTGCTGGTGGAAGCGGCGGACTGATCCGACTATCGTAGGCGCGTGCCACCCCTCACCTTCCCGTCGCTTCGCGCCGGGGCGAGGGAAAATAGCCGCTGACGCGGTGAACCTCTTCTCCCCATACGGGGGAGCGGCGGGTTGAGGGGATAACCGCACCAACGCGTGGGAGGAAAGAGCATTAATGAGCCAGCGCCACATCGGGTTCCTCGCAGCCTTCGCCGCCACGGTCCTCGCCGCCGCCACCGCCGCGGCGCAGATCTCGGACGATGTCGTGAAGATCGGCGTCTTGACCGACCTCTCCGGGCCCGCATCGGACGCGACGGGCGACGGCTCGGTGCTCGCGGCGCAGATGGCGGCCGACGATTTCGGCGGCACGGTCGCGGGC
>DASVOY010000718.1:0-5078 GCA_036383115.1 Allostellaceae bacterium | reverse complement strand
TCATGATGGGCGCCGTCGTCGGCGGCCTCGTTCATCTCTGCGAGGCAGGGCTCACGTGGCTCGCCTTTTGACCGCTGTCGCCGCAACTCCGAAGTACCCATGAGCGGCGCAGATTCCGTTTATTGGAATCGAACAGACGTGCTCACTGCGCACACCAAATGGCGCGAATGACCCTAACTGGAAGCTCAATTGCTAGGCCGGCCGGACCGCTCGTCAGCGCCGCGAGCCGAGCTTCGATCGTTCGGGCCGCTCGGCGAGGTAGGTGGATAGCGCGGTGAGCGCGCCGGCATAGGCGGCCGCCATGGGGAAGGCCACGTAGTAGGGCAGCGGCGGGTTCTTGCCGAGAAACACGGTCAGATACAGGAGAAAGGTCGGAACCGGGATGATGGCGCGCGCGACGATCGCGCCGGCGATCGGCACCGACGCCGCGGCGAAGATCGCGCCGAGCAGAGCCGCCTCGAGCCATTGCGGCAGAAGGTCATTCCACTCCTCGGGATTGATGCGCTCGCCGAGCGCGCCGTAAGTATAGGCGGCGACGACGGCGCCGAGCACCGCTCCCAGTACGGCGCGCTTGAGACGGCGGCGGCGCGCTTGCGCCATGACATCCCGGGGAAAATGCGGTGTGACCGGCGGCTCGCCCATGGCCCCGCTCCGTTATTCCGGCCCGAATAGGGTGCGCTCGCCGAGCTCGTCGGCACGCACCTGCTCGAATTCCTGGTTATAGCGGCGCAGCACATAGCCCTCGGTGACGAAGCCGACGACCTGGCGCCGGTCGGCGTCGGACACCACCGCGAGCGCCTCGGTCTCGGCGCTGACGAAGCGATGGAGGGCGAGGCGGACGTTCTGCTGGGGCAGAAGAAACTGATCCTCGGCGATGCGGAGATCGTCGATCGGGCGCTGGCCCAGCTGATCGTCCACATCGGGATTGTAGGCGTCGGCGGTGACGACGATGCCGCGGTAGCGGCCTTCGGCATCGACGATGAAGACGCGCTTGATTCCGCCGAGCGGAAAGCGCGCGCGAAAGTCGCCGATGGTCATGCCCATGGGCGCGGTGTGCACGTCGCGGCGCATCAGTAGACCGACGGTAAGATCCTGGATCCAGCCGATGTCGTAGCCGCCTCTGATCGGCACGCCGCGCAGGTGGAAGCGCCAGGTGGCGAAGGAGTAGCCGAAGGTCAGCCGCACCACCACCGAAGCGATGATGACGCCGACCATCACGCCGACCGCCGCCGGAAAACTGCCGGTGAGCTCCAGCACCAGCAAGATCATGGTCACCGGCGCACCGACGATGGCGGCGGCGACCGATCCCATGCCGACCAGCATGTAGGCGATCCGATCGAACTCGCCATGGCCAAGGCCGAGGGCGGAGAACGCGCCCTGGAGCACGACCACGGCGGCTCCGCCATAGACACCGCCGAGGAGGAGCGCCGAGCTGAAGAGGCCGCCGCGGAAGCCGGAGCCGACCGAGATCGCCGAGGCGAGCCCCTTGGCGGCGATCAATCCCAACAGGATGCTGGCGGGGAGAGCGTGATCGAGGGTGAGTTGCACGGCACCGTGGCCGCTGCCGAGGACTTCCGGGTAGACTGTCGCGATGAGGCCGATAAGGATGCCGCCGATGCACGGCCTCAGCCATGCCGGGACGCGCAGGCGCCGGAACAGCCGCTCGATCCAGGTGACGCCTCGCATGGTGGCGATGGCGATCGCCGCGGCGACGATGCCGAGCACGGCAAAGAGTCCGTAATCGAGGCCGGCGATGCGCACCGGCGTGTCGAGCGTGAAGATGGAGTCGGCGCCGAACACGCCGCGCACCACGAGCGTGGCGAAGAGCGCGGCGATGCTGATCGGCGCCAGAACGGCGGGCGAATAGCTGCCGATCACCAGCTCGAAGGCATAGAACGCGCCGGCGAGGGGCGCGTTGAAGGCGGCGGCGATGGCGGCCGCGGCGCCGCAGCCCACCACGGTGCGGAGATCGCCGCGGCGCAGGCGCAAGCTTTGCCCGATATGCGAGGCGAGGCCGGCGCCGAGCTGGGTGAAGCCCGCTTCCATGCCGACCGAGGCGCCGACGCCGGAGGAGATCGCCGTGAGCAGCGTGAGCGCAACGCTGTCGGTCAGCGACATCTTGCCGCCGAAGAGGGCGTTGGCCTCGATGGCGTCGACCGTCTCGTGCGCGCGCGCGCGTCGGATGAGCGTCGCCGCCGTGCCGGCCAGCAGCCCGCCGACGATCGGCACGAGCAGGACACGCCACCACGCGAGCGCGCCGCCCGCGCTCAGGTGCTGATCGGCGGCGATGGCGAAATTGAGCTGGTGGAACAGCTGCACTACACGCTCGATGGCGACGACGCCAACCCCAACCATGATGCCGAAGAGGCCACTCATGACCAGAAGCGCGACTTCGTTGTCCCTGAGCTTGCGCTGCCAGAGGAGGCCGAAGCCGGCGCGCGCCCAGAGACTGAGGGCGCGCCCTACGCGCTCCGTGGCGGGCGCCGCGCTGTCCAGGGAATGCGGCGGCTGGCCAGAGGTCATGCGGCGTCCCTTATCGCAGAGCAGGTTTTCTAGCTCATGCGGAAAATTTGCGGAAGCGGCCGCCGGGACTCCAAGGGTCGATGCCGGCGAATGCCACCGCACCTGTTACGGCGGCAACGGTGGCCTCAGCGCGAAATCGTCGCGACAATCGCCGTGTCCGCGCAGGCGGCGATGCCGCTGTCCGCTCCCCCGGGACACCTCCTAGCTTCATCGCAAACACGCCAAGAGGCTGGTTTCAATGGGTAGGGCGGAGCGGCGGACGACATCGCGCGGCGAGGCAAGTCGATGCCGGCGAGCACGAAGCCCTTGTCGGTCAGCGATGTCAGCGCGGCGTCTACCAGACGCTTCGCGGCGGCTGTTGGAGAAGATGCCACGAGCGCATGTATCCGCTTTCCGCTCAACCGCCGAAATAGGGATAACGACGGCACTTGGCGGCTGTGACAGCTCGGCGCGTTCAGTTCCGGTCCTGAAGGCAAAGCGGCCGAGGCCGATGGGTAACGAGAGGGTCGGCGGAATGGACCGACGCCGGAGCACTACAAAACCGTGGCGCGAGCCCTGCGATTCCCAAACATGAACAAAGGCCACCTCGGAATAAGAAATGGGCGAGATCGCCGGCGGGGCGGCGGCTCGCGTCCAGGCGTGAACCGAAGATCGAAGGGCGCGTTCGTCCGCGGGCGCGCCGGCGTTAGCCGCTCGAGCATTGGGAAATGGCGGATCTCGGATGCTGATCAGTTCGCCGCGGCCTTGCGCCATCGTCCTCCATTCCACTGGAAGGGTACGGTTCTGACGGAGCGTTTCCGGTATGAGTGGCGAAACAGGCGTTCCCGCCAGCAGCGCCTACGTCCAAGGCTCTCAGCTTCGGAGAGCAGCATCTCCGTGAAGTTGGGAACCACTGTCGCGCATTGGGTTCTCTTCGTTTTGACTACTCTTCCCCCTTGCAATCAAACCAACAGCAGCGAACGATCCGTTGCGCCGGGTCAGGACAGAAATTTTTCACCTGCCAGCTCCTCCGGATGGGGCGAGACGGCGAGCATCGACTAGCGGCCCGAAGGGCTGGTGACCAGATAAGCGGGCATCGTAGCGACCGCCAGTGACCCGCGTTTGCGGACAGTGGCGATCAATCCAGACGGGGCAAACGAACGATGGCGGACGAGACCGGTGTGGTGCCAGGCGTCGCGGTCAGACTTCAGCGGGCCATTGATCCTCGCCGGGACCACGTGCGCGGCGGGCGCACGTCCGACGGCGTCGTGAGCGTGGTGCTCTATGGCGACTACCTCTGCCCCTACTGCCGACGCCTTCGCCCGGTGCTTGACCGGTTGCGCCAAGCCTTCGGTGAGCGCCTTGCCTATGCCTTCCGTCACTTTCCGAACGAGCGCGCGCACCCTGGCGCAACCTTCATCCATCGCGCTGCCGAGGCCGCCGCGAGGCAGGGCCGCTTCTGGGCGATGCATGACCGCCTCTACGGGCAAGAGCCGCCGCTCGGCGAGGAGCAGGTGTTCGACATCGCGGGCGCGCTCGGGCTCGATATGGAGCGCCTGCGGCGCGATCTTGAGAGCGATGAAACGCGGCGCCGCGTCGACGAGGATCTCGCCGAAGGCAAGCGCAATGGCGTGACGGGGACGCCGACGCTTTTCGTCGACGGGATTCGTTACGACGGCGCCTGGGATTTCTATTCGATGCTGGAGGCGTTGGAGCGTCCGGTCGCGGCGCGACTCCAACGCTCGGCGCGGGTATTCGCCAGCCTGCCGGCATCGGGCGGTCTCGTTTTGATTCTCGGCTCCGCGGCGGCGCTGCTCTGCGCGAACACGCCGCTCGCGCCCTATTACCGGCTCTTCATCGAATCCTCGTTCAGCATCGGCCCTCCTGGCGGGGCGCTGACCCTGACCGTGGGCGCGTGGTTTTCCGAAGGCCTGCTGGCGTTCTTTTTCCTTCTGGTCGGTCTGGAGATTCGCCGCGAGATGACGGCGGGAGCCCTCGCGGACCGGCGGGCAGCGCTGTTGCCCGTCATTGCCGCCGTCGGCGGCGGGCTGGCGCCGGCGGCGATCTATCTGGCGCTGAACCCGGGACCAACCGCGCCCGGCTGGGCGGTGCCGACAGCCACGGACATCGCGTTCGCGCTCGGCGTTCTCGCTTTGCTCGGCGACCGTGTCCCGATCGGGCTGCGGGTGTTCGTAGCAGCATTCGCCGTGGTCGATGACATTCTCTCGATGCTGACCCTCGCCATCTTCTATCCGCACGCCTTCGAGGCGACGTGGCTGCTTCCCAGCGGGCTTGCGACAGCGCTCCTGTTTGCTCTCAATCGCGGGCGTGTCTATGCGAGCTGGCCCTACGTCGCGACCACCGTTGTTCTGTGGCTTTCGCTGCATGCCGCTGGTGTCCATGCCGCCCTCGCGGGTGTCCTGTTGGCCGCCTTCCTGCCGACCCGGCCAGCGCCGGCCGCGGGGCCATTGCTCGCCCAGGCGGCGACGGCGCTCGCGGGGCTCGAGGAGGTGGAGAACGAAGCGAAGCAGGCCGGAAACGAAAGGCGGCGCGTCGAGCAAGAGCCGATTTGGGAT
>DASVOY010000717.1:0-3955 GCA_036383115.1 Allostellaceae bacterium | reverse complement strand
AGCCCGGCCAACGCGGCGGCGCCGAGCACGGTGGTCTCGGTAAAGCGCGGCCGCTCCACGGGCAGGCCCAGCGTGTCGGCGAGGCATTGCGCGAACCAGTCGTTGACCACCATGCCGCCATCGACGCGCAAGCTTGCCGGCGCGGCGCCGTCGGCGCGCATGGCCTCGATCAGGTCGCGCGTCTGGTAGCAGGACGCCTCGAGCGTGGCGCGGACCAGCTCGGCGCGGCCGACATCGCGGGTCAAGCCGAAGATGGCGCCGCGTGCGTCGGCGTCCCAATAGGGCGCGCCCAGCCCAGTGAAGGCGGGCACGACATAGACGCGCCGCGCCGGATCGGCGGCGCGGGCGAGGTCGGCCGATTGATCGGCGCGGGCGATGAGGCCGAGCCCGTCGCGCAGCCACTGCACAGCGGCGCCGGCGACGAAGATCGAGCCCTCGATGGCATAGGTCGGCTTGCCCTCGAGGCGGTAGGCCAACGTGGTCAGCAGGCGATGGCGCGAGGCCAGCGCCTCGGCGCCGGTGTTGAGCACGGCGAAGCAGCCGGTGCCGTAGGTCGATTTGATCATGCCCGGCGCGAAACAGGCCTGGCCGATGGTCGCGGCCTGCTGGTCGCCGGCCATGCCTGCGATCGCGATCGGCGCGCCGAAGAGCCGGGATGCGGTGCCGCCGAAATCGCCGGCATTGTCGCGCACCTCCGGCAGGAGCGCGCGCGGCACGCCGAAGAGCGCCAGCAGCTCGTCGTCCCAATCCTGGCGGTGGATGTTGAAGAGCAGGGTGCGCGCCGCGTTGGTGGCGTCGGTCGCATGCACGGCGCCGCCGGTCAGGCGCCACAGCAGGAAGCAGTCGACGGTGCCGAAGGCCAAGTCGCCGCGCTCCGCCGCCGCGCGCGCACCTTCCGTGTTGTCGAGGAGCCAGGCGATCTTGGTCGCGGAGAAATAGGGATCGATGACAAGGCCGGTGCGAGCGCGCACCAGCTCGCTATGCCGTGCCGCGGTCAGCTCGGCGCAACGCTGCGCAGTGCGCCGGTCCTGCCAGACGATGGCGCGGGCGATCGGGCGACCGGTCTTGCGCTCCCAAACGACCGTCGTCTCGCGCTGGTTGGTGATGCCGATTGCGGCCACATCGGCCGGCCTCATTTTCCCCTCGGCCAGCACCGCGCGGCAGGTGTCGAGCGTCGCCTGCCAGATCTCCTCCGCGTCATGCTCGACCCAGCCCGGCCGCGGATAATGCTGCGTCAGCTCGCGTTGGGCCTGGGTGCGGGGCTTGCCCCCCGCGTCGAAGATCATGGCACGGGTGCTGGTGGTGCCCTGGTCGATGGCCAGGATGTAGGCGGGGCTGCCGGCTGCCATTCTCGCTCCTGCGAACGCGCCTCAAGGTTACGACGTCGGGGCAGTGCCCCAGCTCGAATTATAGCAAAAGAAAACCCGGCGCTGAGGCCGGGCCTTGTGGGTGGGCCGAGCTCTCGCTCGGCAGAACATGCAAACCGCCGCATAGGCCGGAACCGCAAGAGCGGCGAGCGCGGCGGCGGCCATCACATTGCGCCGATCGCCTCCAGCACCTCGTGATAGCGAGCCGGGTCGATGCCCTGCCGCTGCTCCGCAGCAAGTGTTGAGCTCGCTCCTGGGGGGAAATAGATGGTGGGCCGCTCCTTGCTTGGACCAAACTGGATCAGCACCTCCGCTCCGAGAGCATCCGCATACAGCGGCGGCCGGTTCGCTATCGTCGCTGTGTAAGGCGGCTCGGCCGACGCATCTTGATTGTACAGGGCGACGTATCGTTCAAAGACGGACCGAGCGGTCTCGACCCACAGGCCCCATCCGAAATAGTCGTCCGCGCCGACGAACGGCACCGCGAGAAGGCATCGGATGAAATATCGGTCCCCAAACCGACAGAGGTCGCGCGTGAATTTCGCCTGCAACGCTCTTTCGCCTTGAGGAATGGCCCACACTTCATCCGGAAGCGTATATCCGTAGTCCTTTGGAAATCCCGCGTGGGTCGTGCCGCACTGGGGACATGCGAAGGACGGCTCGGCATCTCCCATTTACTCGCTCTCCCACGATATGCCTATGGTCCGCTCGGTCGCGCGGCGTGCCGGCTAGGCTAGCCGGTGAAGCGGCCGAGCCGCACCGCGGTCTGGCCGCGCAGCAGTCGGCGCGACGGCATGATCAGCACGCAATCATCGTAGGGCGTGCGGATCTCGCGCCCGCTATCGCGCGCGATCACGGTGCCGCCGCGCGGGATCACCTCGAGCCCGCGGAACTCCTGCGTGAACGAGAAGCGGTCACTGGCGATGGTGACGGCCTCGGTGACGCTGACCACGCGTTGCGGCGGCGCTGGCCGCGCCAGGATGCGTGCCGACTCCGCTGGCGCCAGCACACCGGAGGCGGCGAGAAAGCGCCAGGCAACGTCGATCGCGAGGTCCGCGGCGCGGCGCTCCCAGTGCTGGCCGCATTCGACGAGCAGCGCCGCCTTGGGTGAGGCGGGATCGGCGAAGGCGCCGTAGTCGCGCAGGCGCTTGCCGGCAGCGTGGCCGGCATCGCGCACGATAAGCTCGGGGAGGCCGACGCGGCGGGCGAGGGACAGCGACTTGTCCGTCAGCCCGGCCAGCATCAGCGGCGCGGCTGCGAGCTGCATCGAATGGATGTCGAGCAGCAGATCGACGGTGTCGATCAGCGGCCGCAGCGCGCGCGCCCGGGCCAACTCGGCGCTGTGGCGCGTGCCGGCGAGCATGGCGGCGTCCCAGAGCCGGTTCCAATCCTCGTCGACGAAGCGCGACGCGCTGGGGTTCGCGGCATCGAAACGACGATACGCCGCGATGTTGGCGAAGCTGAGGGTGAGCTTCCCGGTCACCGGCCGGACGTTGCGGCGGAACAAATGATCGAGCGCGATGGCGCCGCACAGCTCGTTGCCATGCGCCAGCGCGTTCACCAGCACATGCGGCCCGGCGCGGCCGCTGTCGAAGCTCGTGACATAGGGAATGCCGGTATTGCCGGCCTCGTAGGGGGTGATGTCCGGCGGGGCGAGTTCGAGGGCGTAGGTCGCGGTCGACATGCGGCTAGCGCGCGAGGCGGTCCATCAGGCGGCGCATGAAGGACTCGCATTGCCGCACTTGGTCGATGGCGATGTACTCGTTGGGCTTGTGCGCGACGTCGATCGAGCCCGGGCCGCAGATGACGGTAGGGATATCCGCCTGTTGGAAGAGGCCGGCCTCGGCGGCGAAGCTGACCTTGCCGACCTCGTTGGCGCCGGTGAGCGCCTGCGTCAGATGTACAAGCTCGTGATCGGCGGGCATGTCGAGGCCGTCGACCGCGTTCATCTCCTCGAAGGCAATCCCCGTCGCCGCGCTCACCCGATGCATCTCCGGCAGGAGCGCCGTCGCGGCGTAGCGCCTCACCTCGGCGAGCAGCGCCGGCTGCTTGTCGGCGGGGATGTTGCGGAACTCGAAGTCGAAGCTGCAGTCGCGCGGCACGATGTTGAGCGCGGTGCCGCCATGGATCACGCCGGTATGGACGGTGGTGTAGGGCGGCATGAAGCCTTCATCGAACGGCCCCTGGTCGCGCTTGCGCCGCGCCATGCCCTTGAGGTAGGCGACGATCTCGGCCGCCGCTTCGACCGCGTTGACGCCCTCATGAGTGAGCGCCGAATGGGATTCGCGGCCGCGCACGCGACAGCGCACGCTCATCTTGCCCTTATGCGCGATCACCGGCTGCATCATGGTCGGCTCGCCGACGATGCAGGCGCGGGGCCGCACGGGGCGTTCCCTGAGCTTGGCGATGAGGCCGCGCACGCCGATGCAGCCGACCTCCTCGTCATAGGAGAAGGCGAAATGCACGGGCGTCTTCAGATCGCGGATCTGGAATTCCGGCGCCAGCGACAACGCCACCGCGATGAAGCTCTTCAGGTCGGAGGTGCCGCGGCCGTAGAGCGAGCCCGCTTTCTCGGTGACGGCGAAGGG
>DASVOY010000716.1:0-1784 GCA_036383115.1 Allostellaceae bacterium | reverse complement strand
CGCAGCAGGAAATTCGAGTTCTCGACGCCCTCGGCGATGCCCTTGCACGATACCACCTCGCCGATGTCGTAATCGGCGATGAAGGCGCGCAGCTCGTCATCCGGGACGTCCGTATAAACGGCCATGGCTAGCCCGTATGTCTCCCATGGACACGCGCTGCGTGCAACCCGCAGAGATGGCGCTCTTTGCCGCCCGGCGGCGTCGCGCGCCGCTTCCGATGTCCCGCATCGCTGCGCGCCGCGCTCCCGTCCGGGCGCCAAAGATCGACGTCGCAGCGCGTGTCCATGGGAGACATACGGGCTACCACCGCCTCATGCGATGAGCGCGCGGGGCAGATTGAAGCGGACCTCCTCGCGCGTCACGACAACCTCGTCGATCGTGACATCGAAACGGTCGCGGCACGCCTCGACCACCTCCTCGACGAGGATTTCGGGCGCAGACGCGCCAGCGGTGAGGCCGAGGCGCCGCACGCCGTCGAGGAAGCGCCAGTCGATGTCGGCGGCGCGGCCGATCAGCGCCGCCTCCGGACAGCCGCCCTGGCGCGCCACCTCGACGAGGCGGACCGAGTTCGACGAGTTGGGCGCGCCGACCACGAGAAGGCGATCGCAGCGCGGCGCGATCGCCTTGACCGCGCGCTGGCGGTTGGTGGTCGCATAGCAGATGTCCTCGTGCTTCGGGCCGGCGATGCGCGGGAAGCGGGCCTTGAGCACGGCGACGATGGCGAGCGTGTCCTCGATCGACAGCGTGGTCTGCGTGATGTAGGCGAGCGCCTCGCCCTCCCGGACATCGAGCCGTGCCGCGTCCGCAACAGTCTCGACCAGCAGCACTGCGCCCGGCGGCAGCTGGCCCATGGTGCCGATCACCTCGGGATGGCCGGCATGGCCGATGAGGATGATGCGGCGTCCTTGCGCGAAATGGTGCTCCGCCTCGTGATGCACCTTGCTGACCAGCGGACAGGTCGCATCGAGAGAGATCAGATTGCGACGCTCCGCCTCGGCGGGCACCGCCTTGGGCACGCCATGGGCCGAGAACACCACCGGCGACCCCTCGGGCACCTCGGCGAGATCCTCGATGAAGACCGCGCCGCGGTCCTCCAACCGCTCGACGACGAAGCGGTTGTGCACGATCTCGTGGCGGACATAGACGGGCGCGCCGAAGCGCTCGATGGTGCGCTCGACGATATGGATGGCGCGCTCGACCCCCGCGCAGAAGCCGCGTGGACCGGCCAAGAGGATGGTCAGCGGCAGTTTTGTCATCGTTGTTATCCCTTGCGGAACCGGCGGGGACGGCAGCCCGGAGCCCTTGTGCGGCGTTCGGCGGTCGAATACAGTCCGGCACGTCTTGAGCCTGCGGCGGCCATCCGGCCCCGCCGCCGCGGGCAAGTTAGTACAGCGGACAATCATAAGGAAGGGCTAGATGAGCGATCCAATCCCGGCGCAAAAGAGCCCCTATGGTTTCGCGGTCGAAGCGGGGCGCGAGTACTGCTGGTGCGCCTGCGGGCGCAGCAAGTCGCAGCCTCGGTGCGACGGCTCGCACCACGGCAGCGGGCTGACGCCGGTTGCCTTTACCGCGGCGGAGGACAATCAGGTGTGGCTCTGCGGCTGCAAGTCGACCGGCGCAAAGCCCTTCTGCGACGGCTCACATAACCGGCTGTGATGCGCGTGTCGCTGTCTCGTGCCGCGGCGCTGGCGCTTGCCTTGGGTGCCGCCGGCTGCGGCGGCGGCGAGAGCCGCGGCAAGCTCGCCTGTCCGACGCCGCTCATCGCCCCCAATCTCGACGCCGCC
>DASVOY010000715.1:0-4575 GCA_036383115.1 Allostellaceae bacterium | reverse complement strand
ATCCCGCAGCTCGGTGGCATGTATCGCGGCGACTTCCGCCGCAAGGCGACGCTCGCCGAATACTGCTTCCGCCTGCCCTCCTGCATGGACAACCGGCCGCTGCGCTTCGAGGAATGGGACGCGATGCGCCCGCAGACGGTGCATGTCTCGGCCACCCCCGGCAAATGGGAGCTGGAGCGCACCGGCGGCGTCTTCGCCGAGCAGGTGGTGCGCCCGACCGGCCTGGTCGATCCCATTACCATCATCCGCCCGGTCGAGCACCAGGTCGACGATCTGATGGCCGAGTGCCGCGACTGCGCGCAGAAGGGCCAACGCGTGCTGGTGACCACGCTCACCAAGAAGATGGCGGAGGCGCTCACCGAGTATTTCCACGAGAACGGCATCCGCGTGCGCTACATGCATTCCGATGTCGACACGCTGGAGCGCATCGAGATCATCCGCGATCTGCGCTTGGGCGTGTTCGACGTGCTGGTCGGCATCAACCTCTTGCGCGAGGGGCTCGACATACCCGAATGCGCGCTGGTCGCCATCCTCGACGCCGACAAGGAAGGCTATCTGCGCTCGCGCACCGCCTTGATCCAGACCATCGGCCGCGCCGCGCGCCATTTGGACGGCCGCGCCATCCTCTATGCCGACCGCATGACCGAGAGCATGAAGGCGGCCATCGACGAGACCAACCGGCGCCGCGAGAAGCAGCAGGCCTACAACGCCGCCCACGGCATCACGCCCGAGAGCGTGCGGCGCGGCATCGCCGACATCCTCGAGAGCGTCTACGAGCAGGATCACGTCACGGTCGGCCTCGGCGAGAGCGACGCCGTGCATTACCAGGGCTCGAACATCAAGGCGGTGCTTGCCGATCTCGAGAAGCGCATGCGCGCCGCCGCCGCCGATCTCGAATTCGAGGAGGCGGCGCGGCTGCGCGACGAGATCCGCCGCCTCGAGCAGCTCGATCTGGGCATCACGCCCGAGGAGACGGCGCGCAACGTCGCGATGGGGCCGCGCCCGGCGGGACGCTCGATGGCCGGGCGCGCCGGCACCTCGGCCAAGGCCCTCGCCAAGGCCAAGGCGCGCGGCCGCTACCGCCGGGGTCCCTGAACGATGGCGCCGCCGGCCTATCCCAAGGCGGCGCTGGTGACGGGCGCGGGCAGGCGCATCGGGCGGGCCATCGCGCTGATGCTCGGCCGCGAGGGCTGGGCGGTGGCGGTGCATTACCGGGACTCGCGCGAGGACGCCGAGGCGGTGGCGCAGGAGATCACCAGGGCCGGCGGCCGAGCCATCGTCCTCGGCGCCGACCTCGCGCGCGAGGCCGAGGTGACGGTACTGGTGCCGCGCGCGGTCGAGGCGCTCGGGCCCTTGGGTTGCCTCGTCAACAACGCCTCGATCTTCGACAACGACCTTGCGCTCACCGTGACGCGCGAGAGCTGGGACCGCCATCTCGAGACCAATCTGCGCGCGCCCTTCGTGCTGATGCAGGAATTCGCCCGCCAGCTTCCTGCGGAGGCCGAGGGCGCGATCGTCAATATGCTGGACGAACGGGTGTGGAACCTCACGCCCTATTTCGTCTCCTATACCCTCAGCAAGGCCGGCCTGTGGGCGCTGACGCAGAGCATGGCGCTGGCGCTCGCGCCGCGCATCCGCGTCAACGGCATCGGGCCGGGGCCGACGCTGCCCAGCCCGCGGCAGAGCGAGGAGCAGTTCCGCCGCCAGGGCGAGATGATGCCGCTGAAGCGCGGCACCAGCCCGGACGAGATCGCGTCCGCCGTACGGTTCATCCTGGCGGCGCCGGCGATGACTGGTCAGATGATCGCGCTCGACGGCGGCCAGCATCTCGGCTGGGCCCAGCCGGCCAGCCGCCCGCCCTGGGAAGAATAGCCTCTAGTAACGGCGGCCTCGCTCCGAGCGCCGCGCCCAAGATGTCGGCATCGCGATAGAATGCTTTAACCGACATACCTAACTCCCGGAAAGAGCCGCAGGATTTACCTCGTTTGGAGGAGTCGGCCGGGCCAGCCGGGCGATAGTTGTTCACAGGACGGCGCCTTTTCATGGCAATACTGCGGGGCCGGCCAGTGTTTCTCATTTGTTACGAACGATTTACACTTGACAACGATAAAATCGAACTAAATCAGATACATAACAATTTTGCTCAAATTTTAGGCAAAGAGCGGAATCCCCCGATTCGACGCGCATGGCGCGAACGCCATACGCGGTTCTCAACAAATTTGTCCACAGGCCCCGTGGATATCCCTTTCGAGCAAGGGCGAAGTCGTCACCGCGCCGTTGACGCCGCGGCCGCGGTGGGCCAAGTGAGATTGACAATGATCGACATCGAAGAAAGCGCACCCGAGCAGGAGAGCGCCGCAGCTGCCGTACCGGCCGGCGGCGGGCTCGCGCACGGGCTCACGGTGATCCGCGAGGTCGTGCGCACCCTGCCGCAGAGTCCGGGCGTCTATCGCATGCTCGACGCCAAGGGCGAAGCGCTCTACGTCGGCAAGGCGCGGAGCCTCAAGAACCGGGTCACCAACTACACCCACCCCGCCAACCTCCCGAACCGGCTGCGCCGCATGGTGGCGGAGACACGGTCGATGGAGGTGGTGATCACGCATACCGAGGTCGAGGCGCTGCTGCTCGAGAACAATCTCATCAAGCGCCTGATGCCGCGGTACAACGTCTCGCTGCGCGACGACAAATCGTTTCCCTATATCCACCTGACCGGCGACCACGAATTCCCGCAGGTCACCAAGCATCGCGGCGCGCGGGGCGCCTCGGGCGAGTATTTCGGTCCGTTCGCCTCGGCCGGGGCGGTCAACCGAACCCTCATCGCGCTGCAGCGCGCCTTCCTGCTGCGCTCCTGCAGCGACAGCGTGTTCCAGAGCCGGACGCGACCGTGCCTGCTCCACCAGATCAAGCGCTGCAGCGCGCCCTGCGTCGGCCGCATCGACAAGGCGGGCTACGACCGCCTGGTCGAGGAGGCGCGCCGCTTCCTCTCCGGCCAGAGCAAGCAGGTGCAGGAGCAGTTCGCCCAGCAAATGCAGGAGCTCTCGGACAAGATGGAGTTCGAGAGCGCCGCCTTCGTCCGCGACCGCATCCGCGCGCTGACCCAGGTGCAGGGGCGCCAGGACATCAGCGTCGAGGGCATCGCCGATGCCGATGTCGTCGCCGCGCACCAGGCGGGCGGCCATACCTGCGTGCAGGTGTTCTTCTTCCGGGCCGGGCAGAACTGGGGCAACCGCGCCTACTTCCCGAGCCACGACCGGCACATGCCGGTGGAGGAGGTGCTGGGAGCCTTCCTCGGCCTGTTCTACGACAACAAGCCGCCGCCGCGGCTCATCCTGCTGAGCCACGAACCGCCCGAATGCGGCCTGCTCGCGGAGGCGTTGTCGACCCGCGCCGGCGCCAAGGTGGAGCTCGCGGTGCCGCAGCGTGGCGACAAGCGCAAGCTGGTCGAGCACGCCCTCCTCAACGCCCGCGAGGCGCTGGGCCGGCGCCTGTCGGAGAGCGCGACGCAGCAGAAGCTGCTCGAGGGCGTGGCGCAGGCGCTCGGGCTCGACGCGCCGCCGCAGCGCATCGAGGTCTATGACAACAGCCATATCCAAGGCAGTCACGCCGTCGGCGCGATGATTGTCGCCGGCCCGGAAGGATTCGTGAAGAACGCCTATCGCAAGTTCAACATCCGCGGCACCGGCGACAGCAAGGGCGCCGACAAGGGCGAACTCGCCGCCGCCATCGATGCATCGGCCGAGCCGCAGCCGCAACCCCGGGCGGGTGCGCTGGCGCCGGGCGACGATTACGGCATGATGCGCGAGGTGCTGAGCCGCCGTTTCGCCCGCGCGCTCAAGGATGATCCGACGCGCGAGCGCGGCACCTGGCCCGACCTGCTGCTCATCGACGGCGGCGCCGGCCAGCTCTCCTCGGCGCAGCAGGTGTTGGCCGATCTCGGCATCGACGACATCCCGGTGGTGGCGATCGCCAAGGGACCCGACCGCGACGCCGGGCGGGAGCGCTTCTTCCGGCCGGGCAAGCCGCCCTTCAGCCTCGATGCCAAGGACCCCGTGCTCTACTTCCTGCAACGGCTGCGCGATGAGGCGCACCGCTTCGCCATCGGCACGCATCGCGCCCGGCGCACCAAGGCGATCGGCGCCTCGCCGCTCGACGAGATTCCCGGCATCGGCGCGCGGCGCAAGCGGGCGCTCCTGCACCATTTCGGCTCGGCGCGCGGGGTCTCCCGCGCCGGCCTCGCCGATCTCGAGCGCGTCGACGGGATCAGCCGGGCCGTGGCACAGAAGATCTACGACCATTTCCATGCCGAGGGCTAAACGCGGTAAGCTGGACCAGACGTCCTGCATTGCCCTCGGGACGGGATGTGAGCCATGTTGACGACGCTGCCAAACCTCCTGACCTTGTCGCGAATTGTCGCGATACCGCTGGTCATCATCACCTTCTACGTGCCGAAGCCCTATGGGCCCTGGATCGGCTGCGCCCTGTTCTCGCTGGCGGGGTTCACCGACTGGCTCGACGGCCGCCTCGCGCGCCTGTGGAAGCAGCAATCCGAGCTGGGCCGCTTCCTCGACCCGATCG
>DASVOY010000714.1:0-1683 GCA_036383115.1 Allostellaceae bacterium | reverse complement strand
CTCGCGGCGCCGCCGACCGAGCTGCCCTCCTCGCTCGCCGCAGCGCGGGGGCTCGAGTACCGCCGCGTGCGCGTGACCGGCACCTTCCTCAACGACCGCGAGCTCTACCTCGGCGCAACGTCGGAGGACGGTCGGGCCGGCTACCAGGTGATCACGCCCCTCCGCCTTGCCGATGGCGCCATCCTCCTGGTGAACCGCGGCTTCGTCCCGCAGGACCGCCGATCGCCCGAGAGCCGTGCCGCTGGCGAGATGCAGGGCGAGGTCACCGTCACCGGCCTGCTGCGCCTGCCGCCCGAGGGCAAGCCGTACTGGTTCCTCCCGTCGAACAGCGCCGCGCGCAATTACTGGATCTATGTCGACATCCCCGCCATGGCGGCGGCGCAGCATCTCGATCGGGTGCTGCCCTTCTATGTGGATGCCGACGCCACGCCCAATCCGGGCGGCCTGCCGGTCGGCGGCCAGACGCCGCTCGAGCTGCCCAACGACCATCTGCAATACGCCATCACCTGGTACGCGCTGGCGGCAGGACTCGCCGTCATCTACATCGTCTTCATCCGCCGCCGCGTCCGCGAAGGAGCATCGCCGTGACACCGAGCCCGTACAAAGCCCTCGAAGCGCGTTTCGCCCGGCTCGGCACGCTGCAGGAGGCGGCGGCCGTGCTGCAATGGGACACCGCCACCTTGATGCCCTCGGGCGGCGCCGCGGCGCGCGCCGAGCAGCTCGCCACGCTCAAGGTGGTGTGCCACGAGACGCTCACCGATCCGGCGCTCGCCGATCTCCTGGCGGGCGCCCAGGCGCAGAACGATCTCGACGGCTGGCAGCGCGCCAACCTCGCCGAGATGCGACGGCGCTGGGTGCATGCCACCGCCGTCCCGGCCGATCTCGTGGCGGCCCTGTCGAAGGCGTCCTCGGCCTGCGAGATGCGCTGGCGCGAGGCACGCCCCAAGAACGATTTCGCCGGGGTGCTGCCGGAGCTGCGCCGCGTCCTCGACCTCGTGCGCGACGTGGCGGCGGCCAAAGCGGCGCCGCTCGGCAAGACCCCCTACGAGGCGCTCCTCGACGAATACGAGCCCGGCGGCAGCACCGCCGCCGTCGACCGCCTCTTCGACGAAGTCGCGGGGGTTCTGCCCGGATTGATCGATGCCGCGCTCGAGCGCCAGCGCGCGCAGCCCGCGCCGCTGCCGCTCCCGGGCCCATTCCCCGTCGCGGCGCAGCGCGCGGTCGCCCTGAAGCTCATGGAGCGGCTCGGCTTCGATTTCGCCCATGGCCGCCTCGATGCCAGCCTCCACCCCTTCTGCGGCGGCACGCCCGACGATGTGCGCCTCACCACGCGCTACGAGGAGGACAATTTCGCCCGCGCGCTGATGGGCGTGCTGCACGAGACCGGGCATGCGCTCTACGAGCGCGGTCTGCCGCCGGCGTGGCGGCGCCAGCCGGTCGGGGACGCACGCGGCATGAGCATCCATGAGAGCCAGTCTCTGCTGGTGGAGATGCAGGCCTGCCGCTCGCGCGAGTTCGCGGAGTTCTCGGCGCCGCTGCTACGCGACGCCTTCGGCGGACGCGGTCCCGCCTGGACGGCGGAGAACCTCTACCGCCTCAACACGCGGGTCGAGCGCAGCCTCATCCGCGTCGACGCCGATGAGGTCACTTATCCCGCGCACGTCATCCTGCGCTATCGCCTGG
>DASVOY010000713.1:0-2985 GCA_036383115.1 Allostellaceae bacterium | reverse complement strand
ATCGCTCGCGTCGACCGGTGCGATGCTCGCCGCGTCACAGCTTCGGCGGCGGCAAGGCGCCGAGCACCGTCTCCAGGGTCAATGCCGATCGCGAGCAAGCAGCGGTCGCTGTTGACGGGGCCGTCCCGGCCTGTCCTGGCTTGTCCGGGGGCTTGCGCCGGATTCGCTGCTGCGGGCGTTTCTATCCCGGGCTCCGGCCAAGCATGCCAGGCGTCCGGCCGTAACCTTTGTCTTTCTCATAGATCACCTTGTCATCTTCCTGTAACGTGGCGCGAGAAAAACGATGCGTAATCGAAACCTTGCGTGGTTTTGCCGAATCTTTCCAACTCCCGGTTGCGGCGGCTATGGAATTTTTTTCACGGTCGATGGGCCATCGCTCACGACGGAAAAGCGTCTTTGCCTAAGCGTCCTTCGTCCTTCTGAGATCGGGTGATACGACAAATGGGTAGCTCCCCCCTAGAGCTGGTGCCGCCAGATCAATCGGCCGGTCGCCAGCAACGCAGCAAGTTCGCCGCGCTCCGCGCCGAGATCTATGCGCCCTACCTGACCTTCCTTATGGAGGCGCATAACGGGCTCTCCGCCAAGATCGTCGAGGAAGCGGGCTTCCCCGGCATATGGGCGTCGGGTCTTTCCATCTCGGCCAGTCTCGGCCTGCGCGACAGCAACGAGGCATCCTGGACGCAGGTGCTCGACGTGCTGGAGTTCATGGCCGAGTCGACGATGCTGCCGGTGCTGGTCGATGGCGACACCGGCTATGGCAACTTCAACAACGTACGCCGGCTCGTGCGCAAGCTGTGCCAGCGCCAGGTCGCCGGCGTGTGCATCGAGGATAAGCTCTTCCCCAAGACGAACTCGTTCGTCGGCGAGCGGCAGCCTCTGGCCGAAATCGCCGAGTTCTGCGGCCGTATCAAGGCGGGCAAGGACAGCCAGAGCGACGACGATTTCGTCCTCATCGCGCGCACCGAGGCGCTCATCTCCGGGCACGGGCTGGACGAGGCCCTGCGCCGCGCCGAGGCCTACCATGCCGCCGGCGCCGACGCGATCCTGATCCATTCGAAGCAGAAGACGGCGGCCGAGATCCTGGCTTTCGCCGAGCGCTGGCAGAACCGGTGCCCGGTGGTCATCGTGCCGACGACCTATCACTCGACGCCGACCTCGCTGTTCCGGCAGGCCGGGATATCGACGGTGATCTGGGCGAACCACAACCTTCGCGCCGCGATGTCCGCGATGCGCGAAACCTGTCGCCGGATCTGGGAAGACGAGTCGCTCCAAGAGATCGAAGGCCGCATCGCCGGCGTTCAGGACGTCTTCCGCCTGGTCGGCAACGCCGAATTGGAGGCGGCCGAGCGTCGCTATCTTCCCGGCCGGGCGACCGCAGGCGCGGTGGTGCTGGCGGCGTCGCGGGGCGATCTCGGCGAGCTCACCCGTGACCAGCCGAAATGCATGATCGACGTGCGCGGGCAATCGCTGCTGCAGCGACTCGTCTTGCTGCTGTCCGACAGCGGCATCCGCAACATCACCGTCGTCCGCGGCTACCATAAGGAGGCGATCGCCCTCACCGGCATCGCGACTGTCGACAACGACCGCCATGCCGAGACTGGCGAGGTCTACTCGCTCGCCTGTGCGCGGCAGCAGCTCGAGGGCGACACCATCGTCGTGTATGGCGACATCCTGTTCCGGAGCTACATTCTCGACGGCTTGCTGGCGGCGCAGGGCGACATCGTCGTCGCGGTCGACGCGCTCGGTCGGCTCGCCGGCGCCCGCGCGACGCCGCGCGATCTCGTCGCCGCCGAGCGGCCGTTCTCCGGCAACTACCTCGACGACGCTCCCATCCGCCTGCGCGCCGTGTCGCAGGCGCTGGAGGCAGCCGAGCGTTGCGGCGAATGGATCGGCCTCGCCCGCTTCACGGCGCAAGGAGCCGCGTGGCTGCGCGAGGAGCTCGACCTCATCGAGGCCGAGGGCAAACTCGAGACCGCCGACATGCCGATGCTTCTCACCCGGCTCGCGGCAAGGCACCCGGTCATGGTCCATTACATCACTGGCCATTGGATGGACGTCGACACGCTCGAAGACCTCTCCAACGCGCGCAATTTCACGTGACGGGCTCTTCGCTCATCACTGCCGGCGGCTTCATCGCCGAAGCGGCGCGCCACGGCTTCGATTTCTATACCGGCGTGCCGTGCAGCTTCCTCACGCCGCTGATCAACGGCGTCCTCGACAGCGGCCGGGTCGACTATGTCGGCGCGGCGAGCGAAGGCGAGGCGGTGGCGATCGCTGCCGGCGCCTGGCTCGCCGGGCGGAACACCGTCGTCATGTGCCAGAACTCCGGCCTCGGCAACGCGGTGAACCCGCTGACCTCGCTCAACGCGCCGTTCCGCATACCGACGCTGCTGATCACGACATGGCGGGGCCAGCCCGGCATTCCCGACGAGCCGCAGCACGCCGTGATGGGACGAATCACGCAGAAGCTCCTGTCGGTGATCGAGCTCGAGCACGAGCCTTTCCCGAAGAGCGCCGAGGCGCTTACTGCCGCGCTTAGGCGCGCCAGGGAACGCATGGCGCAGAATGATCTGCCTTTCTCCTTCGTCATGGAGCAAGGCAGCATTCGCGACGACGGCTTCCGTCAGGCGCCGCGCGCGCCGGCCGCAGCCGGCACCCGCGACGACATGACGGCGCCGGGGAATCGTCCGACGCGCGCCGCCGTGCTTGAGCGCTTCCTCGCCCTCGTCGACCCGGCCGCAGCGGTGGTGGCGACGACCGGCAAGTGCGGCCGCGAACTCTTCACCCTGGCCGACCGGCCGCAGCATCTTTATCAGGTGGGATCGATGGGTGGCGCCACGGGAATGGCGCTGGGCGTCGCGCTGAATGCGCCCATGCCGGTCGTCGTCCTCGACGGCGACGGCGCCGCGCTGATGAAGCTCGGCACCTTCGCCACGGTCGGCGCCTACGCGCCCGGCCGCTTCATCCATATCCTGCTCGACAATG
>DASVOY010000712.1:0-2950 GCA_036383115.1 Allostellaceae bacterium | reverse complement strand
GGCTACGAGATCGTCGACGCGCCGCACAGCCACCCCGCCGCCGAGAAGGCGGTCGAGCTCGTGCGGCTCGGCAAGGCCGAGCTGCTGATGAAGGGCAGCCTGCACACCGACGAGCTGATGGGCGCCGTGGTGGCGCGCGAGACCGGTATCCGCACCGCGCGGCGCATCAGCCACTGCTTCATCATGGATGTGCCCACCTATCCGAAGCCGCTGATCATCACCGACGCGGCGATAAATATCTACCCGACGCTCGAGGACAAGGTGCATATCGTGCAGAATGCCATTGATCTCGTTCGGGCGCTGGGACTGGAACAGCCGCGCGTCGCCATCCTGTCGGCGGTCGAGACCGTCAATCCCAAGATCCAGGGAACCCTCGACGCGGCGGCGCTGTGCAAGATGGCCGACCGCGGCCAGATCACCGGCGGCCTGCTCGACGGGCCGCTGGCGCTCGACAACGCCATCAGCAAGACGGCGGCGAAGATCAAGGGCATCGTCTCGCCGGTCGCGGGCCAGGCCGACATCCTGGTGGTTCCCGATCTCGAGGCCGGCAACATGCTCTATAAGAATTTGAGCTTTCTCGCCGATGCGGACGGGGCTGGAATCGTCCTCGGTGCGCGCGTGCCCATCATTCTGACGAGCCGCGCCGACTCGGTGCGTACCCGCATGGCCTCATGCGCCGTGGCTTCGCTCTATGCCCATGCCCAGCACGGCGCAATGTCTCTGGCGGCGGAGTGACCGCCATGGCAGACGTAATCCTCGTCCTCAATGCCGGCTCCTCGAGCCTGAAGTTCTCCGCCTTTGCCCCGGCCGATGGCCAGGACCCCACATTGCTGCTCAAGGGTCAGATCGAGGGCATCGGCACGCGCCCTCGCTTCCTCGCGCGCGATGCCGACGGCACTGCGCTGGCGGATAAGACATACGACGCCAAGGAGGTGAGCGGGCATGAGGCAGCGTTCGGCGTCATTGCCGATTGGCTGCGCGCCATGGGCGGGCGCGCCCGCCTTCTCGCCGTCGGACATCGCGTGGTGCATGGCGGCACCGACTTCGAGGCGCCGGTCATGATCGACGATGGCGTGCTCCAGAAGCTGGAAAAGGTGGTGCCGCTCGTTCCGCTGCATCAGCCCGCGAACCTGGCAGGGATCAGGGCCGTCCGCGCCCGCCAGCCCCATCTGCCTCAAGTCGCCTGTTTCGACACGGCGTTTCACCGCGGCCATCCCGAGCTTGCCGATCGCTTCGCGCTCCCCGAGGCGCTCTATCGCGAAGGCGTGCGACGCTATGGCTTTCACGGCCTGTCCTACGAATACATCGCCCGCGCGCTGCCTTCGGTCGCGCCGGAGATTGCCCAGGGCAGGGTCATCGTCGCTCATCTCGGTAGCGGCGCCAGCATGTGCGCCATGAAGGCGGGGCGCAGCCTCGACAGCACCATGGCGTTCAGCGCGTTGGAAGGGTTGCCGATGGGCACCCGATGCGGCGGGCTCGACCCTGGCGTCGTGATCTACCTCATGCGCGAAAAGCGCATGTCGACCGATGAAATCGAGCAGCTGCTCTATCACGATTGCGGGCTGCGCGGTCTCTCCGGCCTCAGCAACGATGTACGCGATCTATTGGCAAGCCGCGATCCTGCCGCCAAGCTTGCGCTCGACTACTTCGTCTATCACGCCTGTCGTCAGCTCGGTGCGCTGGCAGCGGTGCTGGGCGGGCTCGACGCCGTCGTCTTCACGGCCGGCATCGGCGAGCATTCGCCCGAGATGCGCGCGCGGATCTGCAACGCGGCGCGATGGCTCGGCCTCAGCGTCGACGAGGCGGCGAACCTCTCCGGCGGGCCGCGCATCACGACGCCGGACTCGCCGGTCTCCGCATGGGTCATCCCCACCGACGAGGAAATGACGATCGCGCGACACACGATCGAGATCGTCCGCCCCATCCAGGCCGCCATGGTCCATTGATCAATTCCAGAACGCGGAGGCAGCAATGTCCAAACTGGTCGGTGATGTCTTTGCCGGTAAGAAAGGACTGGTGACCGGTATCGCCAACGAGCAGTCCATCGCCTACGGCTGCGCCAAAGCCTTCAGGCGTTTCGGCGCCGAGGTTGCCGTCACTTATCTGAACGACAAGGCCAGGCCCTATGTCGAACCCCTGGCGCGCGAGCGCGGGGCGTCGATCTTCATGCCCCTCGACGTCCGCGCCGAAGGATCGATGGAGGCGGTCTTCGACAGCATCGCGAGAAATTGGGGCCGGCTCGATTTCGTCGTGCATTCGATGGCATTCGCGCCCAAGGAGGACCTGCACGGGCGCGTCGTCGACTGCTCGCGCGAGGGCTTTCTTCTGGCCATGGACGTGTCGTGCCACTCATTCATCCGCATGGCGCGGCTCGCCGAGCCGCTCATGACGCAGGGCGGCACTCTCTTCACCATGAGCTTCTACGGTGCGCATAAGGTCGTCGAGCACTACAACATCATGGGGCCGGTCAAGGCGGCACTCGAAGCAGCCAGCCGCTATCTCGCCTGGGAGCTCGGGCCCAAGGGCATCCGCGTCCATGTCATCTCGCCCGGCCCCCTCAAGACACGCGCCGCCTCGGGCATCAGCCATTTCGACGACCTGCTGGAGGAGGCCGCCGCCAAGGCGCCGGCGCGCCAGCTCGTCACCATCGACGACGTCGGGATCGCGACCGCCGCCCTCGCCGGTGATGGCGCTCGTTTGATCACCGGCGAGACGATCTATGTCGATGGCGGCCTCCACATCGTGAGCTGATCCGTAATGGCTGCCTGGCGCTCATGGAGAGGCGCGGTGCGACACGCTCGTAGGTCCATCTTAGGCATCGCGACCGTTTTGGTCGCATCACTATCGGCCGTTGGTCCCGCCTCGGCTTTCACCGACAAGGAGATCACGGCGATCTTTCGGATGCTCGATACGAACGGCGACGGCAAAGTCACGCGGGAGGAATACTCCA
>DASVOY010000711.1:0-5200 GCA_036383115.1 Allostellaceae bacterium | reverse complement strand
TGGTCGAGCGTGTCCCCGACCTCTTCAGCCGGTGCGCCCGCGACTTCAGTGATTATCGGCCTCATCGCCGCGGGCAATCCGGCGTCCCTGAGCGCAAGCACGAGCGTGTTGACGGCGACCGTCCCTGCCCATGGGAACCGCCCGGTTTCTCTCCGGCCATCATCCCGGCCCAACCGCGCCGGGGATCGATGTTCGTGCCGTGCCGATCGGCCAGATCGGACGCGCCCAGGAGACGCGGCGCGAAGCGCTCGTTGATCAGGCCGCTCTGGCCGAACCTTCCGATCGAAGAAAAGCCGTAGCCGACAACCGGCCCTCCGCCGCGCATGACGTCGGTGCCCAGCGCCACGATGCTGGTCGTGAGCTCGCCGGACGGCAACGCCGGGTCGGCATAGCGAGAGATCGCCACCGCGTGCCCGCGAATATCGACGATGCGCATAAGGAGATCATGGGCTCAGCCGAGAAAATCCGCCAGCGTGTCAGCTCTCGAACACGACCAGGTTGCGCACGGCGCCGCCGGCGCGGAGGGCGGCGAAGCCGCCGTTGATCTGCGCCAGCTTCAGTTGGCCGGAGATGAGGTGGTCGAGCTGCAGCTTGCCCTGCAGGTAGAACTCGATCAGCCGCGGCATGTCGGTGCGGAAGCGGTTGGAGCCCATGAGCGAGCCCTGGATCTTGCGCTCGGCGAGGAAGTCGGGGCCGTGCAGCTCGATCTTGGTGCCGACCGGGATCATGCCGATGATCGTGGCGGCGCCGCCGGGCGCGAGCATGCGGAACGCCTGCTCGGCCGTCGCCTTGGCGCCGAGGCATTCGAAGGAATAGCGCACGCCGGCGCCGCCGGTCATCGCGCGCACTTGCTTCACCGGATCGTCCTCTGTGGCGTTGACCTCATCGGTCGCGCCGAGCTTCCGTGCGAGCTCGAGCTTCGCCGGCATGGTGTCGACGGCGATGATGCGGCCGGCTCCGGCGATGGCCGCGCCGTTGATGCAGGAGAGGCCGACGCCGCCGCAGCCGATCACCGCCACGGTGCTGCCCGGCTCGACCTTGGCGGTGTGGAACACGGCGCCGACGCCGGTGAGCACGCCGCAGCCGATCAGCGCGGCGCGGTCGAGCGGCATGTCCGGCCGGATCTTCACCAGCGCATGCTCATGCACCAGCATCTGCTCGGCGAAGGAAGAGAGGTTGAGGAACTGGTGCATGAGGCCGCCCTTCCAGGAGAGGCGGCGCGACACGCCCGGCGGCAGCTTGACCTCGGCGGTCTGGCACAGCGAGGGATGACCCGAGAGGCATTGCTCGCAATAGCCGCAGAAGACCGAGAGGCAGGTCACCACATGGTCGCTGGGCTTCACATAGGTGACGTCCTCGCCGACGGCCTCGACCACGCCGGCGGATTCATGGCCGAGCACGCAGGGCATCGGATGCGGATAGGAGCCGTCGGCGAAATGCAGATCGCTGTGGCAGATGCCGGCGACCGCGGTGCGGATCAGCACCTCGCGCGGCCCCGGCTTGGCCAGGCTCACATCCTCGATGGTCAGCGGCTCGTTGGCCGCATGCAGGACGGCGGCTTTCACCGCGACGCTACTCCGCCGCGCTCGCCGGCGTCACCTCGGCGACGCGCTTCCGGGCGTCGAACTCCTCGGCGACGCGGTTGTCATTGTCGAGCAGCGCCTGCGCATCGACCTCCGCGAGCCCGATGACGCCCATGTCTTCGAAGGCCTTGCGCACGCGCGGGCCCAACAGCCCGATGTCCTTGACCGTCGGGACGATACGCGTGAAAAGACGCGAGCGGAACTGCTGCATGCTGTCCGATTTCATCACCGCCTCGACGCATTCCTTCGCCGGCAGGCCCAAGCGCTCCCAGACTTCCCACTGATTGAAGCGGTCGCGCATGTGGTAGCAGGCCTGGACGACGAACTCCTCCCGCTCGTCGCGCTCGGCATCGCTGAGCTGCGGGTAATAGTCGCGCAAGGCCAAGCGACCGAAGGCCACGTGGCGGGCTTCATCCTGCATGACATAGGCATTGACCGCCGAGGCCAGAGGATTGCCGGCGAAATCGCGGATGCGCTGGAACGCAGCGAGTGCCAGTCCTTCGATGAGGATCTGCATGGTAAGATAGGTCATGTCCCACCGGCTGTCGCTCAAGCCCGTCTCGAGCAGCGACTTGAGGCCGGGCGTAATCGGATAAGCGAGCTCGAATTTCTCATGCAGCAGGCGCGAGTAGGCTTCGACGTGGCGCGCCTCATCCATCACCTGCGTGGCCGCGTAGAACTTCGCATCGAGGTCGGGGACCGACTGCACGATCTTCGCCGTGGCGATGAGCGCGCCCTGCTCGCCATGCATGAACTGCGACAGGGTGGAAGCCTGATTGTGATGGCGGACCTGAATTTTCTCCTTGGAGGTGAGCCGGTTCCAGATATCCGTGCCGAAAATGGGAATGACACGGTCGTCGAGCTGCATCGGGTTCTCGGGATCCAGGTTTTGCGACCAGTCGATGCGCAGCGCCGCATCCCATTGCTGCTTCTTTCCCTTGTCGTAGAGCGACAGCAGCGCCTCGCGCTCGTCCTCGTACTCCCAGGTGAAGCGGGTCTCGGTCTGGCTTTCGAACTTCCACTCCGTCAGCTCGACCGGCAGCGCATAGCGGTACGTCGTCGACATCACCCGACCTCCCCGTGGCTTTGGAGCCCAAACGCTCCCAACGGAAGAAAGACCTGACCAACCCGCGTTAGCGCAACGCCCGACTCGTTCTCTCGAAAGATGCCCGATATGCCATGTCGGGACGACGCGGCACCGCCGATACCCTAAGCGGGATTGATCAAGAAGTGAATACACAGAATGGTTGCCCCGTTCAACGAATGTTCCGGGACGGCAAGGCGGCCGCAATAGGCGCGAGCCGTTGAACCCGGAATACCGTTAATGGGGATCATCCGAAGCCATGGCTCGCGATCCGCCGGCTTGTTGATCGCGCGATCAGGGGAGGCTTGGCGCTGCGGCGGCCGCGGCCTAGAGTGGCGCAAAATCGCCGGGGACAGCCGGCAGCGGGAGGAAAAGGCGGATGAGTTCGTATCTGGTCGGCGTCGATATCGGCGGGACCTTCACCGACTGCGTCGTCATCGACGAGAGCGGCACGGTCACCACCGCCAAGGCGCCCTCGACGCCCGGCAATTTCGCGCAAGGCATGATCGACGCCATCGGCGGCGCGGCGGGGCGGCTCGGCCTCGGCGCGGACCGGCTCTACAAGCAGGTGGCGCTGCTCTCGCACGGCACCACGGTCGGCACCAACGCCGTCGTGCAGAAGCGCGGCGCCAGGATCGGCCTCATCACCACCAAGGGCCACAACGACGTCATCCACATCATGCGGGGATCACGCGGCATCGGCGGGCGCGACGTGCGCCAGGTCGTGCATTTCCCGGAAAGCCGGAAACCCGACCCGATCGTGCCCAAGCGTCTCGTCGAGGGCGTGTCCGAGCGCGTCGACTGCTTCGGCAAGGTGGTGGTGCCCTTGAACGAGGCGGAGGCCGAGGCCGCCATCCGCCGGTTGGTCGGGCAGGGCGTCGAGGCGATCGCCATCTGCTTCCTGTGGTCGTTCCTCGAGCCCAGGCACGAGCATCGCGTGCGCGACATGGTGAAGGGCATCGCGCCCGACATGTTCGTGACCTGCTCGGCCGATCTCGTGCCGAAATGGGGCGAGTACGAGCGCACCACCGCGACAGCGATCAACGCCTATATCGGGCCGCTGACTTCGGGCTACCTGCGCAACCTCGACCGGCGGCTGACCTCGCTGGGCTATCGCCAGGGGCTGCAGATAACGCAATGCGGCGGCGGCACGATCTCCGTCGACAAGGCGATGGAGGCGCCGCTGCTGACGCTCGATTCCGGTCCTGTCTCCGGGGTTACCGGCTCGCTCTATCTGGGCCGGGTGATGGGCTATCCCAATATCATCACCACCGACATGGGCGGCACCTCCTTCGACGTCGGCATCATCTTCGACGGCAAGCCCGCCTATTCCTTCATCAGCAACGTCAATCAGTACGAGTACTTCATCCCCAAGGTCGATATCCAGGCGATCGGCAGCGGCGGCGGCAGCCTGGTGCGCGTCGACGAGGCGACGAAGACGATGCGCGTCGGTCCCGAGAGCGCCGGCGCGGTGCCGGGCCCCGTCTGCTACGGCAAGGGTGCCACGGTGCCGACGGTGACCGATGCCGATGTCGTGCTGGGCTACATCAATCCCGATAATTTCGCCGGCGGCAGCATCAAGCTCGACAGGGCCAAGGCGCAAGCCGCGATCCAGGGCATCGCCGACCGGCTCGGCATGAGCCTGATGGAATGTGCCAGCGGCATCGCCCGCATCGCCGAGTTCCAGATGGCCGACCTCATCCGCAAGATGACGGTGGGCAAGGGCTTCGATCCCCGCGATTTCGTGCTCTTCGCCTTCGGCGGCGCGGGGCCGGCGCATTCCGGGGTCTTCGCCCGCGAGCTCGGCGTCGCCAAGGTCGTCATCCCGCAGCGCGAGACGGCGTCCACCTGGTGCGCCTTCGGCGCCGCCTCGGCCGACATCCTGCACATCTACGAGCAGGTCGACATCATGGCCTCGCCCTTCGAGTCCCAGCGCATCAACGGCAATCTCGAGCGGCTCGAGGAGGCGGCGCGGCGCCAGATGGCGAAGGACGGCATCGCGCCGGAGCGCCTCACGCTGCAATTCTCGCTCGACATGCGCCACAAGGGGCAGATCAACGAGGTCGAGGTGACGCTCGAGGAGAGCCGCGTCGCCGGCGAGTTCCAGGCGAAGCTGCGCGAGCGCTTCCACGAGCGCTACGAGCAGCTCTATGGCCGCGGCTCGTCTTTCCGCGGCGGGCGCGTCGAGATCGTCACCTTCCGCCTGCGCGCCGGCGCCGAGACGCCGCGCCCGCGCCTCGTCGCCGCCGAGGCGCTGGCCGATGAACTCGCGCCCGAGGCGCGGCGACCAAGCCGGCAGGTCTACTGGGCCGATCTCAAGCGCGTCACCGACACCCCGATTTACGACGGCACGCTGCTGCGGCCCGGCAACGCCGTGGCCGGGCCGACTGTCGTCGAGACGCCCGACACCACGGTCGTGGTGCATCCTGGCCAGACCTTGCGCGTCGACCGTTTCGGCAATTTCGAGATCGAGCTCGGGAAGCAACCGGCATGACCAAGATCAGCGAGCAGACCAATGTCGTGTTCGACGGCA
>DASVOY010000710.1:0-1529 GCA_036383115.1 Allostellaceae bacterium | reverse complement strand
AGGGCGCGCTCGATCGGCGAGGTCGTCAGCGGCGCGGTTGTCGGCGGCGCGGTCTGCGCCGACGCGCCATGCGCCAGCGTCAGCGCGAGGACGCCGACGAGGCCAAGCCGAAGTAAGCGCCGAGAGCCGGAGCGCGAGCGGAGGCTGCGACAACGCGTGCCGAGGAACATGCTGCAGAGGCCCAAAAGTAATGTTGTTGCGGCGCCGCTACGGTCACAAATGATTAATTTTTAGCTAATTTGACGGCAATTTTCAGCCAAAATGGCGAGACGCGCAAGCAACAAAGTGAGCCAGCGGCATCAAAAATCAGCAGAGACCTGGGCCAGCGCCGCTGATGCAAGCCGATGCCGGCGGGGTTATGGTTCTGAGGGCTGGCGGAGTGCCCAAGCAACGGTGGGGGATTGCCGATGAGCAAGAAGGTGAGGCTCGTTCTGCACGTCGAATTCGCGGCGCAGACCGGGGCCCAGGCCCGGGCGGTGGTCACGCGCATCCGCGGCGACCTGACCCACTCCATCCAGCACGGCTCGAAGGGCGGCGAGTTCACCGGCGTCGTGCCCGGCTCGGTGAAGGTCGAGATCAAGCCGGAGGCCGCGTAGCGGCCCGATCGGCCGCCGTGCCGACATCGACGCATCCCTGAAGCGAGGAGCGAGGTCCCCATGCGTTTCGGCGTGTTCTACGAGCTGCAGCTGCCGAAGCCCTGGGCGCCCGGCGACGAGCATCGCCTGTTCAAGCAGGCGCTGGAGCAGGTCGCCCTCGCCGACCGGCTCGGCTACGACTATGCCTGGGAGGTCGAGCATCATTTCCTCGACGAGTACTCCCATTCCTCCGCGCCCGAGGTGTTCCTGGCGAGCGCCGCGGCGCTGACGAAGCGCATCCGGCTTGGCCACGGCATCCGCCAGGTGATCGCGCGCTACAACCATCCCGCGCGCACCGCCGAATGCATCGCCACGCTCGACCTGCTCTCCGACGGCCGCGTCGATTTCGGCATCGGCGAGGGCGCGACGCGGCTCGAGCTCGGCGGCTTCGGCATCCCCGCCAAGGAGAAGCGCGCCATGGCGCTCGAGGCGGCGGAGCAGATCGCCAACATGATGGTGCTGGAGCCCTATCCCGGCTTCGAGGGCCGCTCCTTCGCCATGCCGTGCCGCAACGTGCTGCCGAAGCCGCTGCAGAAGCCGCATCCGCCGATGTGGATGGCCTGCACCAACCGCGAGACCATCAAGATCGCGGCGAGCCTCGGCCTCGGCGCGCTCGCCTTCTCCTTCGTGAACCCCGACGAGGCGCGCAGCTGGAGCACGATCTACTACGACATCATCAAGAGCGAGCAATGCGTGCCCTTGGGGCACAGCGTCAACGCCAACATCGCCATGGTCTCGGCCTTCTCGATCCACGAGGACCGCGCCGAGGCGATCCGGCGCGGCCAGGAGGGGTTCGAGTTCTTCGGCTACGCCTTGAACGCGCTCGTGGCGCAGGACTCCGTGCCGGGGCGGAGCCGGCTCTGGCCGGACTTCCAGGAGAAACGCGGCGACAAG